>JAUWFQ010000009.1 GCA_030606865.1 bacterium | reverse complement strand
GTATCGAATTAGATGGAGTGGTCGTAACAGTGAGCAAGGATGTTCCATTAAACTCGATGACTTCGCTTAGTGCGAGACAATTTTCAGTAGAGGAAACTCAACGCTATGCAGGCGGAATGGACGACCCTGCACGTTTGGTGTCATCATTTGCCGGAGTGGCGACTCCCTCTGTTAGCGCAAATGGTATTTCTGTGAGAGGAAATTCTCCTGGAGGATTGCTTTGGCGAATAGAAGGAGTAGAGGTTCCCAACCCCAACCATTTTGCCAATATGACCGTAGCAGGTGGAGGATTATTGACAACCATCAGCAATAATGTTATGGGCAATAGTGATTTTTATACAGGAGCTTTCCCAGCCGAATATGGTAATGCTTACTCTGGAGTGTTTGATATAAAATTACAGAACGGTAATACATCAGACCGTGGATACATCTTTCAAGCAGGAATAATGGGTATTGATTTTGCCGCCGAAGGTCCGTTAAAAAAAGGTAAAAACGCTTCATATATTATGAATTATCGATACTCCACTCTTGGATTAATAGCTCCACTGCTGCCAAGTGGGGCAGGTGTAATAAAATATCAAGATTTGACATTCAAAATAAATTTCCCAACCAAAAAATCAGGTTTAGTCTCGTTTTGGGGTGTTGGAGGTATTGACCGAAACACTACAACAGCCTTGGATAGTGCTGAGTGGAAGACAGATTTTGATAGAGATAATTCTAACGCATTGCCTTATATGTTTGCCTCCGGATTATCGCATAAAATCATATTGGATAAAAAGACATTCCTTAATTCAGCGATATCTTCATCAGGATCGGGGTTGAAATTTGAGGAAGAACGATTAGATTATAATCTTAAACCACATCCGCAGTCGAATCTTAATAATAGTTTCTTGCGATTTACCATTCAGTCTATTATCAATCATCGCTTTGGGGAAAAACACACCAACCGTTCGGGGGGATATTTTAGTTATCTTAGTTATATTGTTAATGTAAAACAAGCACCCGCTCTGGGAGTTCCACTTATGCAAATGGCAAACGGTAGTGGACAATCATATCTGCTGCAAGTTTTTACTCAATCTAAAATCAATCCAACACCTCGATTGACATTCAATTTAGGACTTCACTATCAGCATTTTATGTTGAATAATCAATATTCCATAGAGCCTCGCACAGGTCTAAAATATAAGATAGACTCAAAGCAAAGTGTCGCATTAGCTTATGGTTTACATAGCCGTTTAGAGATGTTACCAGTATATTTTGCGGATATTAACGGCACCTATCCAAATAAAGATTTAAAGTTTATGAAATCATCGCATTTTGTGTTTTCATACAATTTAAAAGTAACACACAATTTGCGATTAAGCATTGAACCTTACTACCAATATTTAGACAATGTGCCGGTTTCACCTGACAGTTATGTCTCGTCAATAAATATTGAAAACAACATATTTTTCAATGAGGAATTGGTAAGCGAAGGCACAGGAAGGAACGTGGGTATAGATTTAACACTTGAACACTATTTGAAAAACGGTTTTTACTATCTGTTCACTACTTCAGTTTTTGATTCAAAATACACCGGCGTTGACGATGTAGAACGGAACACACGATTTAATAAAAATTATGTATTCAACGCCTTAATAGGAAAAGAGTGGGTACTCGGAAAGCGAAAGAACAAAATACTGGGAACAAACTTTAGATTGAACTATATGGGAGGGAATCGGATAGAACCCATTAATGAAGTAGTATCATTAGCCATTCAAGATGTTGTTTTGGCAGAAACACCCGGTCATTTAGCGTATGAGGATAAATTTAATGATATGCCGATTTTTTCATTTACCTTTTCATACAGAAAAAACAAAGCCAATTACTCATCGGTTTGGTCTGTTCAAGTACTGAATGCCACTAATACTAAGCAATTTGTGACAAACTATTACGATAGCAAAACGAAATCAATAAAACAAAAATATGACGGTATTATTGTGCCGAATATTAGCTATAAAATAGAATTCTAAATGCCAGCACTAATTTGTGAACTTATTTCACATATCAATAATACCAATTATACGACCTCAAGTTTGTGAAAAGATATTCCGAGCTCCTTTATCGCTTTATACAATTTATCAAGATATTTAATCCCCACAAACCGTTTCAATCATTTTAGCGCATACTAAATACGGGTCCATATTAGCTGAAGGCCGGCGGTCTTCTAAGTATCCCTTGCCGTCCTTGACTGTCATCAGAGGAATTCTTACTGAAGCACCTCTATCACTAACTCCATATCTAAATTCGTCAATCTTGCAGGTTTCATGTAAACCGGTCATCCGTTCTTCATTATGTGCGCCGTAAACAGCGATATGTTCGGCATGCTTTTTACTCAATTTTTCACAAGCTTCTTCAATAACTTTCATACCGCCATCTTCACGCATTGCTTTTGTACTAAAATTGGTATGTGCACCGGCACCGTTCCAATCACCGGAAACCGGTTTTGGATGCAGGGTGGCGCTCACTTTAAAATCTTCGCCAATGCGATATAATAACCAGCGCGCCAACCACGTTTGATCTGCAGCCTCTAAAGCATCAAGCGGACCAATTTGAAATTCCCATTGCGCCGGCATTACTTCAGCATTGATGCCAGAAATTTCTAAATCAGCTCGAATACAAGCATCCATATGTGCTTCAACGATTGGTCTGCCAAATACTTCATCGGCACCTACGCCGCAATAATAACCACCTTGCGGCGCCGGGAAGCCATTATCGGGCCAACCGAGCGGCTTAATGCCTTGAAATAAAGTATACTCCTGCTCTATGCCAAACCACGGTTCATGCTCTTTATATTTTTCGGCTGCCTCCCTAAGTTTTGCACGAGTATTAGTTGCATGTACAGTACCATCGGCATTAAACACCTCACATAAAACAATTACATTATCACCGCCACGAATTGGGTCCGGGATAAGTTTAACAGGTTTGAGCATACAATCACTACTATGTCCGGTTGCCTGCATAGTGCTTGATCCATCAAAGCCCCATATTGGTAAATCACCAATGTCATTTACTTTTCCGTTTAGTATTTTTGTCTTTGAGCGTAATTTTTCGGTGGGCTTATGTCCATCCATCCAAATATATTCTGCTTTAATTTTATTCATTATAGTTCCTTAATGAGTCAGTTCCTCTAAATCAATATCTGTTGTTTCTTTAAAAGTTGATAATACTAACATTGTATGCGTTCTAATTACTCCGGGCCAAGATTGAATTTTGCTTAACAGTTTTTCGAGTTCGGTAGAATTTTTTACTTGTATCTTTAATAGATGACTGCCTTCTCCAGTTACCGAGTGGCATTCCAAAACGAATCTATTTTTTTTCGCTTTATTAATTATATCCTGGTAATGATCTGAAGATGCGCTAACAACAGCGATAAAAGCACACAGATCAAAGCCTAATTCTTTGGCATTAAGTTTAGTATAAAATCCTGTAATTAGTTTAGATTCAACTAACTTTTTTATTCTTTCAGCAGCTGCAGGTACGGATAGTCTAACCTCAGAAGCAATTTCACTAGCACTCATACGCGCATTTTGTTGAAGTAAATTTAGTATTTCAATATTAACTTTATCTAACATAATAGATAAATATATTAAGAATATATTAATTAATACAAGAATTATTTAATATATATTTGAATAATACTTAAAAATATTAATGCTTGATATATTTATAATTTAATATTAAAACCCGTACCGTAAATCCAGCTACCGGTTCCATAAGAATAACCACCAATTTCAATTGAATATTGCTTATGTATATATGTAATTCCCAACCCACTACTACCTAGGAAACTCTTGGCTAAATTATTTTCTATTCTTTGTGTTATATTATTAGAATTCACACCAAAGGTTAATTGCAAATTATAAGGTAGCGCAAAAATACCGCCAAATCGCCAATAAGTATTTTTATTAATTGAACTAAATCCAATATCAATATTCAAATCTAAAGGCAGATGAGCAAGACCTTTACTTGCGCTTAGAATAATCTTGGTAGGCAGTTTTTCTTTCTGCTCGGTGTAACGTGTAACGAATACACCAAAATTTGATAAACTGATTCCAATCCGTATATCATTTTTTGCATAATTATATAAAACACCGGTTGAAAAAACTATCGCTGCAGCGTTATACGATTCTAAATTGCTAAGAAATATTCCACCGGTAACTCCCCAATTTATATTTTGATTATTTCGTGCCCAAGCAGCGCTTAACCATGTGTCACCCGCAGTGTAAGTTCCATTCTCGATTCCGTCTTCATTTGTTGAAATAAATTCGCCGTAGCTTAAATGTTTTAATCCTATCCCAACATTAGAGTTGTTCAGTGCCTTAACAAACATCGCGCTTTGGGCGCTTATCCCTGCCGGATATTTGATTATATTTAATTGAATTTGTTTAGGCAGCATGGATAGACCAGCCGGATTAATTCTATCACTATCCGGACTCGGCACAGCTCCCGCCCCACCGGCTGTTGCAACAGCGCTAATATGATACCAACCATCTAATCCATAGAGCGTTGTTTGTGAAAAACCGAAACTAAATATTATTAATAGAAATAAAGTTTTTTTTATCATAGCAAAGATACCGGATCAATATCTATATTAATTTTTACAGCGCTTCCAATCTTTTTATTTAACAAATTATTCTTTAAATATTGATGTAATTTTCTACCGTTTGGATCTGTTTCCTTTGATGACTTAAACACTATCTGCATTCTATATTTGCCTCTTAAGCGTTCTCGATAACACCAAGCCGGACCTAGAATTTCCATACCTTTAAATTTCTTTTGAAAACTATTTCTTATCGCATTAGCAGTTTTGTCAACAATACTTTTTTTAACTCCTGTAAATTCAGCTTTGGCAAGCCAGTTAAAAGGCGGATAATTCAGTTCTTTTCTTTCTCCAATCATAATATTGTAATATTTCTTTAAATCCAATCTTGCGGCATATCGGATAACAGGATTGTCTGCATTATATGTTTGAATAACAACTTCGCCTTGTTTCTTTCTTCTCCCCGAACGTCCGGATGCTTGATATATCAATTGAAATGATCTTTCCCCAGAACGAAAATCCGGTAGAAATAAACCCGTATCAGCGTTAATGATACCAACTAATGTAACATTATCAAAATCAAGTCCTTTGGCAATCATCTGTGTGCCTAATAATATGTCAATTTTACCATCTTTAAATTTGGTTAAAGTATTAGTTAGAGCTTTGCCCAATCTCGTTGTATCCATGTCCAAACGTGCGATTTTTGCATTCGGAAATGTATCACTAATAATATCTTCCACCTTTTGCGTTCCGGTTCCAGATAGCGCTAGATTACTGCTATTACAATGACTGCACTGCTGCGGGATTTTTGTTTGTAAGTATCCGCAAAAATGACACTGTAAATTTTCTCCTACACGATGATAGGTGAGTGGTATACTGCAAGTTGGACAAATAATCATTTCTCCACAATCTCGGCAGCGATAAATCGGGGCGTACCCGCGACGATTTTGCAATAATATTATTTGTTCCTTATTCTTTAATCTCTGTTCAATTTTTTGCTGCAAGGAACTTGACAATATTTGCCCAATTTTGCCTGTCTCTTCCTGTTCTTTAATCATATCAACTACCATTACAATCGGGTAGGCGGCATCATTAAATCTCTCCGGTAAATAACAATAATCAAGTTTCCCCATTATTCGATTATAATAGCTCTCAAGACTTGGTGTTGCGCTAACTAAAATCACTGCTGCATTTTGGAGTTTGCCACGCATTAAAGCAACATCTCGCGCATGATAGCGTGGATCGGGTGCTTCTTGTTTATATGACGTCTCCTGTTCTTCGTCCACAACAACCAAACCTAAATTTTTTAATGGAGCAAATATCGCGCTACGAGCGCCTACGACAACTCTATATTTTCCGCTACAAATATTTGTCCACGTAAAAGCTCGTGCTGCTCCGGTCAATTTTGAATGCCATAAGCCTACCTTATCACCAAAAACTGCTCGGAAACGTCCCGCTATTTGTGGCGTTAAAGCAATTTCCGGTAATAATATAATAATTGATTTGCCTTGTTCTAATATGTCCTGTGCAATTTTAATATATACTTCTGTTTTTCCACTACCAGTAACTCCATGCAATAACATGCCACTATATTTTTTCTCTTTTATATATTTTTGAATTTTGTTGATAGCTGCGACTTGAGTATCTGAAAAATATATTTCTTTATGAATGGGATCAAATTCAAAATTGCTCGTAATAGGAGTAGATGCCTCTTTAAACAATTTCACTAATCCCTTTTTCTCTAAACCTTTACAAACTGTTAATGGGCTTGCAACTAATTTATTGAAGTCAGTAATTGGGATTGGTTCTTTATGCTCCATTAATTTATTCAGAACGTTTGCCTGTGCGGGAGCGCTCTTTTCTAAATCTTCTTCAATTTTTCCCATTTGTTTTGCTTGCACCATCCATCGTTCTTGTGGTTTATATTTGATGGATAAATTGGCAGGGATTACCGTCGCTGCTTTACCAAGCGGTGTTATGTAATAATTGCTGATCCATTGCATCAATTGCCATAGAGATTCATCAAGTAATGGGGTACCATCAATCACCTCCGATATCTTTCTTATTTTGCCGGTAAAAGATGTGTCTTTTGTTATCTTAACTATGATACCCGAGAGAATACGTTTGCCTATCGGTGCGCGAACACGCACTCCAACACTTACAACTTCGGCAAATTGTTTAGGAATTCTATAAGTAAAAACCTGATATTGTGATATAGGAAAGGCAACATCTACAAACATGATACTTAAAAATAGATTATTGATAGCGCTTGTAGCAATACAATTATTAAATAATCTGATCAATAGTTAGCTAAAAATCATTTTAGTAATTATATTTTTTAGCACTATTTAATTGATAATGAATAATAATCCCACTGAAAAGGTTTCACCTTTTCAGTGGGATTATTATGGGAGTGGGTAAAATTTTAAGCTTTAATTACGTATAATTTTATCCCGGGCTGTAACTCATCTGATACTCTAATTAGTATGTTATACACACCCAATGCTTTTATTGGCTCATCAAGTAAAATCATATGTCGATCAATATCTAATTCTTTTTCCAATAAAGCCTTATGTATATCCTGTGTTGTAACCGAGCCAAATAGTTTTTCTTCCTCACCTACTTGCATCTCGATTGTTAATTCTATTTTTACGAGGGACTCTGCCAACTCTTGATTTGCTATATTTACGCGTTCTTTTCGCGCCCTTGCGACATTTTTCTTCTCCTCCGCTACTGCTAAGTTACGTTTTGAAGCTCTTAAGGCCAATCCCAATGGTGCCAAATAATTCCTAGCATAACCAGGTTTGACATTTACAATATCACCTGCCAAGCCTAATCCTTCAACATCTTTTAATAATATTACATCCATTTTGAAATCCTATATTTTAACGGTTTATAAGCCAATTTAGCCGTCAGCACTACTGCTTGTAAATGGCATTAAGGCAATATTACGGGATTGTTTAATCGCCCGCACTAACTGGCGATGCATTTTGGCGCTGGAACCCGTTACCCTTCGAGGAATAATTTTCCCCTGTTCTGTTATAAATCTTCTAAGCAACCTTACATCTTTATAATCAATAAACGTGATACCGTTTTCTTTAAAGTAGCAATACTTTTTCTTAGTTGTAAATGTCATTATTCGTTTTCCTCTTTGATTTCTTGTTTGGCTTCAGATTCTTCTACATCAACATTCTCCGCGTCCACTGTACTCTCTTTATCCTTTGTCTCCACTGTATCCTCAGCATCCTTAAGGTCGACTTTGGTATCGTCATTCGGTATTTCGGAACCTTCATCTTTCAATGAATCTTTATCGGCAATAACGGGTTCAACATTTTCCACCTTAGCCGGCTCTTCATCCAATCTTACGAGTTGATGTCGAATTACTGATTTATTAAGTATTAGAAACCGCTCAAAGTCCTTTAAAAAATCAAACTGTTCCGCACTGAATTGCAGTAATAAATATATTCCATATTTATTTTTATTGATCGGATAGGCTAATCGTTTTTTTCCCCACAGGTTATGATTGATGATTGAAACTTTATATTTGTTAACCTCCTTGCCAATCTCGTCAATAATGTTTTTTACTCTATCGTTTTCTAAATTTGGATTAACAATATACAATAATTCGTAATATCTCATTTATTCTCCTTCGTCTAAAGTCGCTATACCATAGCAATCAATGGCGCAATTACTAATGACACCACTGACATTAATTTTATTAATATATTTAACGATGGTCCGGATGTATCTTTAAAAGGATCTCCAACAGTATCTCCAACTACAGCAGCTTTATGTGCTTCCGAACCTTTAAAATATTTTTGTCCGTTAATTTCAACACCTTCTTCAAACAATTTTTTAGCATTATCCAAAGCGCCACCGGCATTGGATTGAAATATTGCCATTAACACACCGGAAACAGTTACTCCGGCTAATAAACCACCTAATATTTCTGCTCCGAAAATGAATCCTACAGCTACCGGGGTTAATATTGCCAGTAATCCCGGTAATACCATTTCTCGTATAGCCGCTGTGGTGGAAATTTCCACACATTTACTATGGTCAGCTTTTGTCAATGCATTTTGGAAAACCTTTTTTTCTTCTGCATTTGCTTTGTCCATATCCGAATCATATTTTTTCATGATTTTTAATGCTGCAGCTAACTCCGGAATTTCTTTGAATTGTCTGCGCACTTCTTCAATCATAGCCATTGCAGCTCGCCCAACGGCACCCATCGCAAGCGATGAAAAAAGGAAAGGTAACATCGCTCCAACAAAAAGTCCTGCCATTACGCTGGCATTTGTTACATCAATATTCACCACAGCTGCACCTTCTTCAATTCCTGCCGCAATACGAGTAACAAATACTGATGTGCGAAATGCGGCGAAAAGAGCAAGTGCTGTCAAGGCAGCGGAACCAATTGCAAATCCTTTACCAATAGCTGCGGTGGTGTTACCAACTGCATCTAATTTATCGGTACGACTACGTACTTCTTTAGGTAATTCCGCCATTTCAGCGATGCCTCCGGCATTGTCAGAAATTGGACCATACGCATCTATTGCTAATTGGATTCCAGTGTTAGCTAACATTCCTAAAGCAGCCATTGCAATTCCATACAATCCAGCAAAATAGTAAGACGTCATTATAGCAATTGCGATAATCAAAGTAGGAATTGCTGTTGATTGCATTCCAACACCCAACCCTGCAATAATATTTGTTGCTGCACCGGTTAAAGATTGTTTGCTAATTGATCTTACCGGTTTAGTGTCTATTCCTGTATAGAATTCAGTTACTGTACCAATTCCAATACCCGCGGCTAAACCAACCAAGGTTGCAAAGAAAACACCTAAACTTGTATACCCGACACTGCCTAGAACAAAATTGTTAGGCAAGATAGCATTGATTATAAAATACATTACAACTACCATAATGGCAGATGAACCAAAATGCCCGCGATTTAATCCCTTTTGAGGATTGCCACCCTCCTTAACGGAAACTAAAAATGTACCAATTATTGAAACAATTACACCAGCACCAGCCAATAATAACGGAAGCAAAATAAAGTTTAAATCAAATTTACCGGTTACTAATATACTTGCACCCAAAATCATAGAACCAATAATTGACCCAACATAAGATTCAAATAAATCAGCGCCCATACCTGCTACATCACCAACATTGTCACCAACATTATCTGCAATTGTTGCAGGATTTAAGGGATGATCCTCCGGTATTCCTGCCTCAACTTTACCAACCAAATCAGCGCCGACATCCGCAGCTTTAGTATAAATTCCGCCACTTACACGTGCAAACAAAGCTATAGAAGATGCACCTAAAGAGAATCCTGAAATAACATTTAAAACAGTAATAATATTATCAAAATGTGATTGGTAAAAAAGAAACAAACTTCCAAGGCCAATTACTCCTAAGCCCACAACGCTTAATCCCATTACAGAACCGCCAACAAATGCCACTTCTAAACCTTTTGTTAAACTGGTTCTTGCTGCATGGGTCGTACGATTATTAGCTTTGGTCGCAACTTTCATCCCGATGAAACCTGCCAGTCCCGAGGCTAATGCACCAACAACAAAAGATAAGGATATCAAAACGCTGGAGTCCGCTTTTCCATAATTTACAAAACCCAACAAAAGAGCCACCGCCAACACGAATATTGATAATATCTTGTACTCTGCTTTTAAAAAAGACATCGCTCCCTCGGCGATACTTCGCCCGATCATTTTCATAGTATCAGTGCCTTCGTCCTGTTTATTAATCCACCTTGTCTTCCAAAAGCTATATAGCAAAGCTATAATACCTGAAAGAATTACCAAATAAATCACATTCACATTATCCATTAATTACCTCTTCGGTTTTTTCAATTCGATTGAATTTATTCATTGTTGCGTTAATTCCATTGTTAAGGATGCTCATCGCTGCATCTGCTGCTTGTTGCACCATTTCTTCGGCATATTGCTGATCTTGTTTTCTAAAGGATTTTAACACATATTTTTCAGCAGGTCTTTTATGATCACCAGCTTTTATGCCAAAGCGAATACGCGGAAATTGATTTTCATTTAACTGATAAATAACTGATTCCATTCCACGATGGCATCCATCACCGCCCCTCGGACGTATACGCAATGTTCCCAAGTTTAAATCAACATCATCAACAATTAGATATAAGTTTTCCAATTCAATATTCCACTTATCTAACGCCTGCCGAACTGCAAGCCCACTACGATTCATTCCTGTTGTGGGCTTTATCAGAATAATATCTTTGTTACGATCTTCAGCATATACATAATCACCTTTGCCGGGTTTAAATGAAATATTCATACGTTTCGCAAGTTCATTAACCACCCAGAAACCAGCATTATGCTTAGTTGATGAATATTCATTACCAATATTTCCGAGACCTACAAACACAACCATCACTAACCGTTAGCTTACTCTTTTCCTTCGGCTTCTGTAGTTTCTTCTTCAACAGCTTCCTTAGCAGGTTCTCCTTCAGCAACCTCTTCTTCAACTGCTTCTGCCTCAGCCATTTCTTCTTCAGTTGGTATCTCAGGTTCAAGCGATTCTTCTCTCGGAGGAATGATAGCTAATACATCCATATCTTCGGCTATCATGATCTCGATCTTCTCGTCGACTTTAAGCTCACCAACATTCATGACATGATTCATCTCAAAATCTGTCACATCAACCACAATATGCTCCGGGACATCAGAAGGTAAACAACTGATTTCTATTGTATTTAGATTTTGTGTCAATATACCACCTTCTTTAACCCCTCGAGCTGTTCCTTCCAAAACAATTGGAACAGAAATAGTTATTTTTTCATCTCTGCGAACACGCATTAAATCAATGTGAATTATTTCATCACTTACCGGATGATATTGCACTTCTTTAATCATCACATATTGCGTCTTATCGTTTAATTCAACTTCAAAAATATGATGTCCAGAATGGATCACCTTTCTAAATACTTTTTTATCTATTGCTAAATTTATATTGTCTTCACCGGTATAATAAAAATTGACAGGAATTATACCTTCCTTGCGTAATGCTCTTGCTGCTTGTGAACCGGGTTGTTCACGTTTCATGACTTCCAGTTTTTCGTATTGTGCCATTTAAATAACTCCTTTACATTAAAATTTAAATAATTCACTAACGGATTTACCACTATGAATCCTACTTATCGCCTCAGCGAAAATTTTTCCTACCGATATTATAGTAGTATTTGGTAATAATTTTTCTTTTGGAATTATAACTGTATCAGTAAATATAAATCTGCAAATCGGCGATTTTTTCAATCTCTCAACAGCATCGCCTGATAGTAATGCATGTGTTCCTACCATACTTACAGAAAGCGCACCATTTTCCATCGCTTTATTAGCGGCATTTATAGCCGTACCGGCTGTATCTATGATGTCATCTATAATCAAGACATGTTGGTTTTTAAGTTCACCAATTAAATGCACTGCTTTTGAGCGATTATGACCGATACGCCGTTTCTCAATTAGTGCGAAATTCATGCCAAGTCGCTTTGCATAAGCCTGACTCATTGCAGCTGATCCTACATCCGGAGACAATACCACCGTTTTTTCAGGATCTAAACCAATCACATTAATCTCCTCCAATAGAACCAATCTGCTATACAATGCATCAAATGGAACCTTGGCAAAACCTTGAATCTGAGTTGAGTGTAAATCCATTGAGATAATCCTACTTACTCCCATCACAGAGAATATGTCAACCATGACACGGGCTGAAATAGGAACACGTGGTTTGTCTTTTCTATCCTGCCTACTGTAACCAAAATACGGGATAACAACTGTTACGCGTTCTGCTGATGCCCTAACTGCCGCATCAATCATTAGCGTTAGCTCAATGATATTTTCAGCAGGACTATTTGTCGACTGAATGAGATAAACATCACGACCGCGAATATTTTCCTCAAATTTTACCCATATTTCACCATCGGCAAATGTCTTTATAGACATTTCACCTAATGGCTTCCCAATATTTTCAGCTATTTTTTTAGCCAGTTCGGGATTACTACGACCGGCAAATATTTTTAATTTACTGTTTTTCATAATCATGCTGGGGAGCAGGGATTCGAACCCCGATCGCCAGGACCAAAACCTGGTGTCCTGCCATTGGACGACTCCCCAAAGTTTTTGGGATGTAAATTACAACACTAAATATTGGTTGGTCTGGTTAGGAAGGTATGATACTGTTTTTGGAAATGAGACTCAGCCTGTTTTGCGCTTGCTTCATCGTCATATATTCCAAACACAGTCGAGCCGCTTCCCGACAAACTGGCATAACTCGCACCGGCCTCAAATAGACCTTTTTTAATTTCACCAATTTTTGGATATGTTGGAATCACAATCCGTTCAAAATCATTATCAAATATCGCTTTTGAGAGATTATTTCCCTCTAAAAAGTCCGCAAAGTTAGGTCTATCAGTATCTTCCTTCAAGTGTTTTTTCAATGCTTTATATGCCCATGCTGTACTAATAAAAATATCGGGAATTACTAATAAATAAAATCCATTAACTGGGTTATTAATTGGCGTAAGAACATTACCAATGCCATCGCCGATTTGAGTGCCTCCTGATATAAAAAATGGGACATCTGCTCCAATTTTTACCGCTATCTCCGACAGCTCTATATTGTTAAGCGGTAAATCAAATACTTCTCTCAATCCCTGTAACACAGCTGCTGCGTCGCTTGAGCCTCCACCCAAGCCGGCACCGGAAGGAATATTTTTATCCAAAGTTATAGAGATTCCATCAATTTGTGGAAATTGTTGTTTGATAGCTAAGTAAGCTTGAATACAAGTATTCCTCCCATCAGATGAAATTTTTAAGTCATTTATTTTGATATTCCAATCATTTGGCTGCTTCTCAAGTACTATTGCATCGTGTAACTCAAGTTCTTGGAATATAGTATGTATATTGTGAAGTCCGTCTTCTCGCTGATCTTTAACTTGTAAACCAATATTTACTTTGGCATGAGCTTTAAGATCAATTGAATTCATATTTTTTTTTTATTTGGAGAGTGTTGCAATTGCTTGTGAAGCCCAGCCATCACCAGCACCAATTGCACCTAAATGATCAACGGTTGTTGCTTTTACTGATATCCTATCTATCGGAATTCCGATTGTTTTAGCTAAATTTTCTCGTATTGGCAAAATGTATTTCTTTAATTTGGGTTTTTGAATAATAACAACACTATCAATGTTATTAATTGTATACCCCTCAGATAAAACCCTATTAATAGATTCCGAAAGGAGATCTAAACTATTTGCACCTTTCCATTTATTATCATCACTGGGGAAATAATCGCCAAGGTCGCCCAAACAAGCTGCACCAAATACAGCATCAATGATCGCGTGCGAAAGGGCATCTCCATCAGAATGGCCGACAGAACCTTTTTCAAACGGAATTTCCACACCGGCAATAACTAATTTTCTGTTTTCAGCTAATTGATGCGCATCACAGCCGATTCCGGTTCTAATCATGTTAATAAATCCTTACAAAACCATAAATTATAGAAGTAAATGTACTTACTAATTGGATTTTTTCACCTTAATTTTATACCAATTACTATCAAACACACTTATTTCATATTGTTGCCATAATTTTGGTTCAATAACATCAACAAATATTGGTCGTGTGTTAATATTGGCATTTATAATTGTAAAATAATTTCCAAATTTCTTACCATCCCTATAGTAATTTTGTGTTACAGGCAGCATAACGGTGATATCTCGCCGCAAATTTTGTGTTCTTTGAAAATATAAAAAAGTAGTGTATTTACCCCATCCACAAAATATTATTGCATTTGAAGGCATTTTTTTTAACGTTTCTATAGCAAAATTAGTCACATAATGACTTTTTGCACGGGCCAATTTTTCTGGCATTTGATCAAGCACCTGAATAACACTAATTAGTATTAAAACAGTTATTAATGCCGGCTTCAGCTTACTTGAATTATTATAAAAAAGTGAAAATCCATATGCAGTCCAAATATAGAAAATGAAATACGAAGGAGTAACCATTAAATAATATCCACTAGCTTCATAAGATGTGAAATATCCAAGATCAATAATCACAATTAGTATAAAAAATATTGCTATATTGCGATTTATACGAAACTGTTTATAAACCCCTATTAGGCCAAATAGTACACCTATCCCATTAAAATTATTGATGAATATTTCCAAATGCTCTAAAATTCTTAACAAATAAAACTTTACACTATGTATTCGTATAGTCCCATCTTCATAACCGGTAAAATATTTTATAGAACCTATAACAGTATTGGGCAGATTCAGTTTTGCTAAAGGAGGAGCTACATTGGACCGCAATATTGAAAAAGCCAGGATTAGAATCCCCAGAATGATTGTTACAGAAATGAAAATAGCAATATTCTGTTTTCTGTTTTCCTTTCTAATAAATATTATGAATAAAAATGCAGGTAATAATAATAAATTTGCTAAATATGTTCCCAAGGACATACCAAACAAAAATGCAGCTATTAATAACATCAAATTTGATGGTTTCCTATACCAAAGCAACTGTACATAAATGGATAATGAAAGAAATAACATATTTACATTATAGACTTCTGTTGATATTGCCAACGGCCATATGATTGGTGAAAACGCAAAAAATAACGGTATTATAATACTTACAGTTCGGTTCTTAGTAAAATCAAATATCAATAAACTCATTATTCCAATAGATAAACTTGTACAAACTGCACTCAATAAATTTGTTGAAAATCCGGGATCAGAAAAAAGTAAAATGAAAAGTTTACCAAGAAGAATATAAACGGGATATCCAGGCGAATGGGTAACACCCACATTGTACGCTTGTAAAGCAAATTCCGCTGAATCTCCTGATAAAATCTCATGGAGCAGCGTTATATAATATATACTAAAAGCTAGTACTACAGGAATTAAAAATAGGATTCCCTTTGATTTAAAAAATGGATGATTAGAAAATATTTTCAATGTTTTTTTAAATTATTTCCCATAATTATATGAATAGTTATTTTGCATACTTATAATAATATTAAACATAACCTTGCTTTTCCACTAATATTTCTGCTAATTCCCAATCATTCAAGTCGGTGATTTTCATGTTATTAGTATTACCTTCTACTATCACAATCCGGTATTCTAACCGCTCCAGCAGAACCGCTTCATCTGTCCCCTGAATATTTTCTGCTAGAGCTTTTTCCATAGCTGTAATTAGTGGTTGACGATGAAAAGCTTGCGGTGTTTGAGCTAACCATATTTTTCCGCGTGAAATTGTTCTTATAACGCTATTATCGTTAGTGTTAATCTCTTTTACCGTATCATTCGAAGGTATTGCAGCAACAGCTCCATCATTGCGCTCACATGAACTAATGGTTTTATGAATCAGACCAGCAGAAACGAAAGGTCTTGCAGCGTCATGGATGCAGACTATTTCACATTGATTAGACAGTGTATTCACTCCTGCCAATACAGAATCTTGCCGTAATTTCCCACCAGCAACGACTTTTATTCGGGGATTTAACTTAGCTACTTCATTAAAAATCGTTTTTAATAAATCATTCGGGACCACTAAAACTATTTCATCAATTAAATCACAATCTATAAAACGTTGCAAAGAATATAAATATAATGGTTTTGTTCCTAGTTTCTTGAACTGCTTCCTTTCGCCAAATCTCAGACCGGAACCGGCAGCGACAATAACTGCACCTATTTGATATTCTTTATACATTGCTAAAGAATTAACATTGCGTCACCATAACTCAAAAATCGATAGTCCTTTTTCTTAGCTTCTTTATAGGCTTTTAATATTAAATCGAGACCTGCAAAAGCACTTACCATCATTAATAATGTACTTTGTGGTTGATGAAAATTGGTGATCATGGCATCAACCATCTGAAATTTGTTTGGAGGATAAATAAATTTATCTGTCCAACCGCGTTTTGGACTGACTTGAAATCCAGATACAGCCACCGTTTCAATAGCACGCACCGTTGATGTCCCAACCGCTATTACCTTTCTGCGTTTTTTGCGAGCGGTATTTATTGCCATCGCCGCCTCAAATGAAACTTCAAAGTATTCTGAATCCATTTGATGGCGATTTAAATCTTCGACTTGTACCTGGCGGAATGTTCCTAATCCTATGTGCAAAGTGATTGTTTCTTTTTTTACACCCTTGCGCTCAATTTTATCTAGTAATCCTTGAGTAAAATGTAGTCCTGCGGTAGGAGCTGCCACAGCTCCTCTTTTGTCAGCATACACGGTCTGATAACGAATTTTATCTTTTTTCTCAGGTTCGCGCCTAATATATGGAGGTAACGGTGAAATACCGATTCGATCAATTACAGAATATATATCATCTCCTTCATATTCAAATCTTACAACACGTCCACCTGAAACTGTATTATCAATCACATCACAAAACACATTTGGCGCTAATTCCAATTTATTTCCAATACGTACCTTACGAGCAGGGCGAACCATAACTTCCCATAAATTTTCATTTAATTCACGTAGTAAGAACACCTCTACCTTTGCTTCTGTTTTGTCTTTTGTTGCAAATAAACGCGCCGGAAATACTCTTGTATTATTTATCAGCAATAAATCATTTTTCCGCATGTAATCCGTTACTTCAAAGAATTTCTTATGCTCTATTTCACCCGTATCACGATGCAAAACTAATAATTTAGATTGATCGCGACGCTGCGATGGATATTCTGCGATATACTTACTTGGTAGTGAATAATTAAAATCCGCTAATTTATATTTTTTCTTTTTTTCAATCATTAAAAAACCCTCGTTGTAATTGTTTTTGATTTTTCCCCAATAGTTTAAACGCTCTCTCCTGTGCTATTCGCCCTCTGGAAGTACGTTGAATAAATCCTTCTTTTATTAAAAATGGTTCATATACATCTTCGATAGTTGTAGAATCTTCGCCGATTGCGACCGCTAATGAACTTATTCCTACTGGTCCTCCATCAAATTTGTCTATTAACGTGGCCAATATTCGCCGGTCCATTTCATCCAATCCCGTTTCATCAATTCCAAGTGTTGTAAGTGATTTTTTAGCTATCTTTTCATTTATGTTGCCATTGGCTTTGACCTCCGCATAATCTCTCGTGCGGCGTAAAATCCGGTTCGCAATTCGCGGTGTTCCTCTTGAGCGGCGGGCTATTTCCCATGTACCATCATCATCAATCTCAATCTCTAAAATTCCAGCTGAGCGTTGCACGATGTGAAACAAATCCTCATCGCTATAGTAATCAACTCTTAATACAACGCCAAAGCGATCACGTAATGGTGAAGTTAAATTCCCTAATCTTGTAGTTGCTCCAACAAGAGTGAATTGTTCCAAATTTAATTGTACACTACGAGCACCCGGACCTTTATCTATCATAATATCGATGCGGAAATCTTCCATAGCTGAATACAAATATTCTTCGACAACACTATTCAACCGATGTATTTCATCGATAAAAAACACATCGCGATGTTCTAAGTTTGTTAACATCCCAGCCAAATCGCCAGCGCGATCCAAAACAGGACCGGATGAGGGACGAATATTTGCACTTAATTCTTTGGCAACAATATTGGCTAAAGTAGTTTTCCCAAGCCCGGGTGGCCCAAATAGTAACACATGATCAAGTGCGCCTTCTCTCTTGTTGGCAGCTTCGATATAAACCATTAAGCTTTCAACCAATTCTCTTTGGCCAATAAAATCATCAAAATGTGACGGTCGTAGTGTTTTTTCTACTGTTAAATCATCATCATTCAGTACAGGGTCTGTCATATGTAATTCGTTAATCATGCGAAATAAATAAAAAACGTATATATTGAGGGCGTGAAAATACTACCTGGTTTCAAGGTTTTCCAAATTTTGAGTTTAAAAAAAACTCAGGTTTAACACCAAGTAGGATATGAAATTGATATTATAAAGATAATTTATTAAAGATTTTTCCCGGAATAGATTTAATTATAAACATTATTATCCTCCAATATCCTGGTAAATATATTTCTTTTGATTTGTTCTTGTTTATTGCTTTTACAATACCCTTAGCAATTACTTCTGGTTTTGAGAAAAGCAGATTTTTCGGAAGATGTGCTGTCATTGGGGTATCAACAAAACCGGGCTTCACTGTCAATACGCTAACACCGTATTTTGTAAGTCGGTTACGTAGTCCCTGTAAAAATATGTTAACTGCACCTTTCGCTGAGCCATAAATATAATTACTTTGACGTCCGCGGTCACCGGCAACTGATGTTATCACTGCTAATAGTCCAAATTTTTGATCTTCAAATATTTTAGCTGCTTTTAAACATAAAACAATAATACTTAAAGCATTTATTCCAAATTCAAAAACAGCTGTTTCAACTTTTTCTTCACACTCTTTTTGGTCAGGTAAAGTGCCATGAGCCATTAATAATATATCAATTCTACCCAAATATGATTTGGCTGTATTAAACATGCTGTCATAGTTATTATGATCGTTCACATCTAAAATAAAAGTGGTAATATTTATATTTTTCTTTATTCTGAGATCATTTTTTATTGTGCTTAGCTTATCTTTATCACGAGCGACTAAAAACAGTTTATTATCACCAACAGCCATGCGTTCTATAAATGTTTGAGCAATTGCTGAAGTTGCCCCTATTACTAAAATATTTTTCATTATCTACTCCTTTTCTTTATTTACCCTACGCCATAAGCTGGAGGAAAATTTTGGATCTATATATTTATTAAAATTTTTCCATTCAGCGTAACTAAAACGAAACATTTCCGGGGACATGCACGCATCTTTACAGGGATATAAGGCACCACCCACTGATTTTACAATTTCATCTAAGTCTGCAAATAGCTTACGGGTTTTTTCTCCGTGATTGGCAAAATCTAAAGCTAAAGTAACTCCCTCTCTCGGAAAAGATAAGATTCCTGGAGAACTAACGCTACCCATTGTTTTTAACACAGCTAAGAATGAACCTTTTCCCGATTTTGATATACACTCCAAAATTTGTCTGATAGCAGTACCACCATCGGTATATGGAACAACGCATTGATATTGGAAGAATCCTCTTTTACCGTACATCCGATTCCAATTCAATATTGAATCTAAAGGATAGAAGAACGGATCATAGTGTTTTATCCCTTTGGTATGTTTCTTAAGTTGTGAACGATATATTACAGCATTTGCGATTTTCAAAGTAAATCGATTCAGCAAAAAAGCAGGGGCAGTAAATGGAAATGGTAACCTTTTCGGTGGTTTAGGTTGTGGTAATTCTGATTTGTCGAGACTAGAATGATTACCACGAAAAAACAATCCCCTTCCAAAATTCTTACCCCTACTTGTACAATCTATCCAAGATACAATATATTCATATTCTTTAGAAGATTTCTCAGAAAGCTCAAAGAATTCATCCAAATTTTTAAATTTAATTGTTTCAGCATCAATGTAAGCATTGTTAATAGGTTTCAATTTAAATTGCGCCCACAGGATCAATCCCGTCAAGCCCATCCCACCGATTGTTGCTTTATATAATTCCGTATTCTTTGTTGCCGAACATATATATTTTTTCCCGCTGGACTTCAACAATTCAAAGCTTATTATATGTTTACCAAAAGTGCCTGCCGTATGGTGGTTTTTACCATGAACGTCGTTTGCTATTGCACCACCGACTGTAACAAATTTTGTGCCGGGAGTAACCGGAAAAAACCATCCATTTGGCACAATTACCTTTAATATCTTTGCAAATGATACACCTGCTTCACATTTTATTATACCAGATTTCTTGTCAAATTCGATGAATCTTGAAATCCCTGATGTATCCAATAGGGTGTTATCATTATTCAAACAATTATCACCATAGCTTCGTCCCAAACCATATGGCAATACCAAAGTTTCTATTCTGCTTAAATCAGGTATATCACTAATCCAGTGTAGTTTTATTACATTTTTGTGCTTTGCCGGAGGATAAAGCCCCCACGATTTATAGTGTTGTTTCATTGAATTATATTAAGATTATTTAAAATGGAGTTGTCTATAGTTGCAGCCAATAACATTATTATACCTATGATTGTCATCGCAACATATGTTGTCCTATCGCGTATTGCGTAATTAATTGGATCATTTGTCATTTCCCCTCGATTAGTAACCATCCACATTCTCATTAGCCAATAAAATAGTACTGGTATCATAAACCAAATAAGTATGGGGGATTTATACAACTCAATTACATGATCACTGTTAATATACAACGCCAAGACTAACATCGCTATGAATCCACTAGTAATACCAGACTTTTGCACAAGATCTAAATCGTCAATATGGTAACCTCTTCCTGCAATTTCTTCATAGTTATTCTGTTTCATTAGAATTAAATCAGCATATCTTTTCATAAAGGCAAGACTTAAAAAGAAAAACATTGAAAAGACCAATAACCACGAAGAGACATCCACTCTTGAGGCAACTGATCCTGCTACAATCCGCAAAGTATATAATCCACCCAAGATTATCACGTCAATCAACATTATTTGTTTAAGAATAATTGAGTATGCAGTTGTTGAAATCATATAAATTATTAAAATTATTAAAAATGCCGCGGAAAGCATCTTTATTGATATAAAAACACTTGTTAGTAAAAGTAAAAATATTAACATTGCAGCCATTTTAACGGACATTAAGCCTGAAGCTAATGGTCTCTTTTTCTTGGTTGGATGTTCCCTGTCAGTTTCTATGTCTATTAAATCGTTTAATATATAAACTGCTGAAGCACATAAACTGAATGAAATGAATGCCCATAAAACTGTAATTAACAAATTTACATCTGTAAACTGATGTGCCATTATAATCGGTAAAAAGAGTAATGAGTTTTTCGCCCATTGATGAACCCGCATACCCTTTATCATTATTTTAAGATTTGTTTTATATTTGCTTGGTTTAATCAATTGTACATTTTTACATTTTTTAAATTTATTTATTACAACAGTATTCGGATTTACCATTATTATTTCATTGGATTTTTTCCAAATCGGTATGTCGACTTTAGAGTCTCCAATGTAGTCAAATTGTGCCTTTCCAACTATTTGATACACTCTTTTTAATTTTTGTTCTCCTGATAGATTTATCTTATCATTTGAGCCAAAAGCACCGGCAAAACAACCAAGATGATTAGCAACTTTATTGGCAATCTTTTGATTTGCCGCTGTTAATAAATAGACCTTACGACCTTTTCCTTTTTCTTTCTTGATAAAAGCTAATACCTCTTCTCGATATGGTAACAGGCTTGCTTTAGGTGTCTTATGTTGAGCAATTTTATCTTTAAGATATGCCTTCCCTTTAAACATCCATAATATTAACGAAAATGTTTTTAGCGGATATGATTTTAGCAACAAAACAATGGATTCAAAGAAAGTATCTGTGGCAATCAATGTACCGTCTAAATCGACAAAGAGGGCAATTTCTTTAGATTTATTAATAGACATATATTTAAATTTAAGGACAAGTACAAAAAATAAATCTTATTATTTAACTATCCCCGTAATTTTTTTGATCGAAAATTACTCACGATAAAGAAAACAATACTACCTAGCCATGAAATTAGTGTTATCAGCAATGTCCTGTTAATAGTCTTTGTTTTAAATGTTACGATTATTTCTTCATTGTCCAATGGCTTTATCATTAATTCGTTCTGCATGTTAAATAACACTGCATTTTTTGTTTTTACCAATAAATATTTAGAATCACGAGCTAAAATCTTTGGGAATTTGTATCCGTATGGTTTTATCTCTGCATCCGGTTTAATTATCATTTCTTTCGGTGTTACCGATATTTTAGGAGAGCTATATAAACTATCTCTTTCTACAATAACAGTTGGGCTTTCTACTGTCTGTACTGGAAAATCTGTATATGGTACTGATATCGCTAATTTTGTCCACATTGACATTGAAAACAGCAGTGGAATCGCCAATAACATTTCGAATTTAAGGAAAGGATACTTTTCTATAATTATTGCGGTTTTATTTCTATTGATTTTAAAAATTAATGCGAAGACAACAATCATAAATAAAAAAATTAATATAATTAGAATCCACTGTTGAATAACAGAATATAAATTTTCCGCTTTTAAAAAATAAAATTCAAGATTATTTTGATCCATTCCTTCCATACGATTTCTAATAAATGCAAATGCCTCCCCATTAAAAGCTATACTAATTACATTCTTAAACTGGTCTAATATTTGGTTTTTTAAAAATAATAGTACAAGCCAAACAACTCCCAGTCCTAAGACTGCAACTTTAAAGAGAATTATTGCTACCGTTTTTATATTTATCCATATCTTTGTTTTTAGCCAATCGCTTAGAACAAGCCATATCTTTTCTGTATTATTTGCCAACACTAAAGTAAAACCCAAATAGGCAGGAATCGCCCATCGAAAACCATAATTTTTAATGCTTTCAAAAAACGGTATATAAATTAAGGACTGTATCGTTTTCATAATGGCAGCCCAAACTGAGAAAAATGAAAAGATAAATATTGTTGCGGCAGTAAAAAACATCGCCAGATAATTAATTGTGTTTTGACTTTTGGTGCCTTTCTTAAATATTTCTTTAAATCGGAAAACCATAACTAAAACCATTATTACAATTAATCCCCAGAAGATCCCGCCATCATGCTGTGGTATTCCTATCCTAAACAAGTCAGTCCAAAACAGTAAATCTATTGGCTGAATAGTAACTGTCGGAATTAGAGCATAGAATAAAAAATTAAAGGGATTATACCCGTTTGTTTCAAACCATACACGTGTAAAATCAACATAAGCATTGGCTGTAGAATAAATCCTGACTAATGCTAATAACAGAACCAACAACGGTACAATTGCCATTTGTAGGATGATCTGCCACTTTCTATCAATAATTAAACACCAAAAACTATAAAGTATGAAAATCATCATAAACCAAATAAATGTATAAACGCCGCCTTGAAGCAATACAAATGCCATTGTTCCGGCAATACCTATGGAGCTTCTTAATTTATTTTTCTCAGCTAAAAAGAAAACAAACCACGGAAATAAAAATAGATTTATCCATGGTGAATAGCCAACTGCTAGATGCTGCATAATTATGGGTGAAAACAGATACATTGCACAGTAGGTTCGGAATTGAATATCATTCCAATTTAATTGTTTTTTCAATTTTACAACACCTACTACGCCTACAATAAACATTAAAAACATGTATAGTTTAATAAATCCGATAACGCTCATAATCATTATTAATGGTATAATTGGAGAAAATACGGGTGTTTCCGGTATTGCAATAAATGCTGCTGTTGCCCTTATCGGTGGATACCAGTCAATGTTAGTCAACTTCTCCCACCAGAAATATGGAAACATGTTATAATCTACTAATGAAATTTTGATGTAATTAAAGTATGTTACTTCTTTTCGCCAATCCAAAACCCCTACATTCGTACTAAGAGAATAAACAGCATACACAATACCTGTTAACATAATATAAAGTAATCCTTTTTCCCATAACCAAATAAACCGATTTGAAATTGTTTTGCTCAATTGAGTTTATCCTATTTTCCCCTTTAAAAATTTCCCCGTGTACGACTTAGAATGCTCTACCAAATCTTCAGGAACTCCTGTAAATATTACTTCACCGCCGGCATCACCGCCCTCAGGACCAAGATCAATGACCCAATCGGCACACTTGATCACATCTAAATTATGCTCAATCACAATCACCGTATTGCCCCGATCAACCAGGGTCTGAAGCACTGCTAATAACATTTTTACATCGGCAAAATGTAATCCTGTTGTAGGTTCATCTAAAATATAAATCGTTCTATCACTACCAACTTTTGATAATTCTGTTGCTAACTTAACTCTTTGCGCTTCGCCGCCTGATAATGTAGTCGCTTGCTGCCCAAGACGAATATAGCCCAATCCGACCTCATTCAAAGTAGTCAATTTTCTAAATACGGAAGGGATGTTCCTAAAGAATTGCAACGCATCCTCAACCGACATCGCAAGCACTTCAGCTACATTTTTCCCTTTATATTTTACTTCAAGCGTTTCGCGATTATACCGTTTCCCTTTACAAACTTCGCAAGTAACGTAAACATCCGGTAGAAAATTCATTTCAATTTTGATTATTCCGTCACCTTGACACGCTTCACAGCGACCACCTTTCACGTTAAAGGAAAATCTTCCCACTTTATATCCTCTTAATTTAGATTCGGGGAGCTGCGAAAACAAATCACGGATAAAAGTAAAAACACCTGTATATGTTGCCGGATTTGAGCGCGGTGTACGTCCGATTGGTTTTTGATCTATATCAACCACTTTATCTAATAATTCCAAACCCTCAATTGATTTATACCGCAATGGATATTTCCTTGCTTTATGTAAATCGCGCGCTAAAATCTGATATAAAGTTTCATTAACAAGTGTGCTCTTTCCACTTCCCGACACCCCGGTTACAACAATAAATTTGCCAAGCGGAAAATCAACATCAATATTTTTCAGATTATTACCTCCAGCACCTATAATCCTCAAACTTTTATTGATTCCCTGTCTGCGTGTTTTCGGTAAAGATATTTCTTTCTTACCAGTTAAAAATTGTGCTGTGATTGACTCCTTACATTTTAACAAATCTTGAGGATTCCCTGAAAATATAATTTCACCGCCATGTTCGCCGGCTCCCGGTCCAATATCAATAATATGATCAGAAGCCTCCATTGTTTCTTGATCGTGTTCAACAATTAAAATTGAATTACCTAAATCTCTTAATGCTTTTAATGTACTTAGTAACCTTATGTTGTCACGCGGATGCAATCCTATGGAAGGCTCGTCCAACACATATAGTACACCTACCAATTGTGATCCAATTTGCGTTGCAAGACGTATACGTTGACTTTCACCGCCAGAGAGCGTTGTTGCTGATCTTTCAAGGGTAAGATAATCCAAACCAACATTAACAAGAAATCCGAGTCTTTCGGAGATTTCTAATAATATTTGTTCAGCAATTTTTTTTTCAGTTTTATTTAAATCTAAATCCTGAATATATGTTAAAATTGAATGAATACTCATATGCGATATTTCGCCCAGATTTTTTCCACCAACTGTAACTGCGACGCTTTCTTTTTTTAATCGCGCTCCGTTACATTCAGGACAGGGCTGCATACGCATATATTGTTCAATCCAAGCACGGATGTGAGATGATTGTGTTTGCTTATAGCGCCGCATAAGGTTGTTGAGTGTTCCTTCCCATCCGCCGCGATATGTACCAGTCCATCTTTCAGAAGTGTAAGTCATTTCAAATTGATTACTGCCGGTGCCGTAAAGCAAAATTTCACGCACGATAGGATCAATTTTATACCACGGTGTTGTGAAACTTAATTTATAGTGTTTCGCCAAGCTTTTTAAGATACTTCCATACCAATTTCCACGTGGTTGTTCCCCAAGTGGTGCTATTGCTCCTTGAATTAACGATTTATTTTTATCCGGCACCACTAATTCCGGATCAATTTCCATTTTTGAACCAAGACCATCACAGGTTGGGCATGCTCCATATGGAGAATTAAACGAGAACATTCTTGGGGTTAATTCTTCCATCGATACTTCACAATGGGGACAGGCAAAATGTTCGCTAAATAGATGATCATTATCGGGTAATTCATGTACTAAAATCAATCCCAAGCCAATCTTCAACGCCAATTCAATTGATTCAGTAAGCCGCTCATGATAATCACCTTCGAGAACTAAGCGATCCACTACGACTTCAATTGTGTGTTTCTTATTCTTTGTTAAAGATATTTTTTCGTCAAGGTTTTTCAACTTACCATTAACGCGAACACGTAGAAAACCTTCTTTTTTAATTTCCTCAAAGACTCCTTTGTGTTCTCCTTTTCTGCCACGGACAACTGGTGCCAAAATATAAATCCGTGTATCATTTTTAAACTTTTTAACTGTATCTACAATTTGCTGTACAGTTTGGCGCTGAATCGGTCGTCCGCAAATCCAACAATGTGGCTTACCAATGTGTGCATAAAGCAAGCGAAGATAATCATGAATTTCCGTAACTGTTCCAACTGTGGAGCGCGGATTGCGGGCGGCTGCCTTCTGTTCTATTGAAATCGCGGGTGATAAACCCTCGATATAATCCATGTCCGGCTTTTCCATTAAACCTAAAAACTGGCGAGCATAGGAAGAAAGGGATTCCACGTAGCGCCTTTGTCCTTCCGCATAAATTGTATCAAAGGCTAATGATGATTTGCCTGAGCCAGACAAGCCGGTAATTACAACTAATTTATTGCGCGGAATATCTAAATCAATGTTTTTTAGGTTATGCTGTCGTGCACCGCGAATGATGATTTTATCAGAAATGGTTTTCATGAATTATTATTGTATCTTGTTATTCCACTCAAAAAGCAAACTGAAAGTTACCTTTTATCTAAATTCTTTCAAAAACTGTTTCTCAATTTTTATACAGAACTTTTATTAGATAATATCGTAAATATTTTATATCGAAATTCAAGAATATTATGCTGAACATCCCAAATTGATGTAATTTCCAATATGAATTCACTGCAGAATCATATATTAATTGCCGTGCCACGCATGGTTGACCCATACTTTGGCAAATCTGTGGTTTATATTTGTGAGCATACTAAGGACGGTGCAATGGGACTTGTTATCAACCGACCGTTTTTAGAACCGGACCTCAAAAAACTTTTCACAGAAATTTATGAGGATAACGAAAATATCCTTAAAATCGTTCCTACTGTCCATTTCGGAGGTCCAATCATGATAGAACGTGGAATCGTTTTACATAGCACAGATCATACTGTTACAGGGTCAGTAAATATCTCCGATAAAATTGCAATGACAAGTCACCGCGATATTTTAAGCGACATTTCAAAGAAAAAAGGGCCCACAAGTTTTAAACTTTTTTTAGGACATTCCGGTTGGGGCAGTAAACAATTAGAAAAAGAAATTGAGCGCGGCGATTGGCTGTTGCAAAACACTACACCTGATTTCATTTTTGACGTACCGGATAAGTATATGTGGGGACAAGCTGCTCGTACCCTCGGTATTGATACTAATGATCCTGCTGGAGTGAGCGGCTACGCTTAAATAAAATTGTAATATTTACAAATTCAAGCTTTCGCAGGAATCCATGAATTTATTATAATAGATTAGTTCACCCCGCTTTATTTAGAGACGTAACATGTTGCGTCTCTACTAAAGTTGTCATTCCGCATTTAGTGCGGAATCCACGAATACAAAACGATTTACCTCTAAATTAATTAAATTAATAAAGCGTACTATAAATGGATACCTCCCGAACTTTCGGGACGAGTATGACAACATAGATTATTCTCCCGATAAATCGCTGACAGCCCTTCAAGGGCTATTAGCGATTTACTCTGTGGCTAATCAAGTTCGTTCAATTTTAAACTAACGAAGCTTTTGCGTAGTTAGTCGTTGTTTCTATTCCGTAACTTCTGCGCGTGAAAAAGTACTTACCAATCTTTGCTATCATATTTGCAGCTTTATTATGGAGTTTGGACGGTTTCCTGCGGCAAGAACTCTATAATGTTTCATCTTTTTTAATTGTTGCTATAGAACATGTAATAGGTGCACTCGTTTTCTTGCCCTTCTTGCTGAAAGGTAAAAAAGAAATATTTACGATGGGGCAAAGGGCTTGGTCGTCAATTTTTTGGATAAGTGTCTTTGGCGGTTTACTAGGATTGTTCTTTTATACAAAAGCGCTTAGTTACATCAATTATATCGACTTATCGGTTGTGGTGTTATTGCAAAAATTTCAACCACTGTTTGCGATATCGCTTGCGGCAGTTGTTTTAAAAGAGCGTATCACAAAAAGATTTTTACTATTAGCAACAATAGCCCTTGTAGGTGGATATTTTGTCACTTTTGGACTAAATCCTATTCCCGCAGGAAATGATAAAGCAACAATTGCCGCATTATTGGCTTTTTTGGCGGCATTTTGTTGGGGTAGCTCAACTGTTTTGGGGAAACATGCCTTAAAAACTCTTTCCTTTCCTGTGGTGACTGCTTTGCGATTATCGGTTACGGCGATTATTGCGATGGTTGTTTTAATAGCCGTTCGTGGTTATTCTGAAATTAGTGTGATAACCGCTTTGCAATGGAAAATTATACTATTAATTGTATTTACTACCGGCTCAGTTGCTTTATTCATTTATTATTACGGTTTAAAACATGTTAAGGCATCGCATTCGACAATCTATGAACTTTTTTGGCCGCTTTCCGCTGTTGCGATAGATTGGATCGTGCGCGGGCGGATATTATCACCGGTGCAATACATTGGTGGCGGCGTGCTGATAATCTCCATAATTCTACTTACTCGAGAACAAAAAAAGCAAAATGGAAAGACTGTCAAAACATGATTTAAAACATAACTTAACCTTGAACAGCGCTCACGAATTTTGCTGGGGTTTTGGGATGGCATTTCACACGACCTACGCCATTGTGCCGCTGTTTTTAAAGCAATTGGGTGCACCGGCAGGAGTCGTGGTTTCAGTAGCAGGACTTTTTGCCATTTTGATGGCTTTACCACAGCTTTTTTCTGCACTAATGGGACGCAATATACGTAATATTAAAAGTGTTGCTATTGGTGTTCATCTGTTGATTTGGCCTCCGGTTTTTATGATGGGTTTCGTCTTTGCCTTTTTTGTCCCTACCGGACCAACTGCTTGGATTTACTATTATATATGTTTCATCCTGTATGGCATATCAATCGGATTTCTCATTCCAATTTGGGCAGATTTTTTACGGCATGCCGTTAATGATGATTCGCGTGGTGCATTTTTGGGAGTATCATTTGCTTTCAATAGTATTGGCGGATTTTTAGGTGGGGTTTTAGTAAAAATACTATTTAGCAGTTCCATTCCGTTTCCACAAAACTTCGGCTACGGATTTTTTATATATTTATTAATGATAATGATCGCAACCATTCTGTACCTCGGTTTGCGTATTAAATCACCGGAGGAAAAACGTCCGCATAAATCGGTTGCCGAATTTTTGTCTGAAACAAAAACAATTATCAAAACACATATTAGCTTTCGGCGCTATTTGATTGCACGAGCTTTCCTGACTGTAATTTTCCCTGCTATCAGCTTATATGCCGTTTTCATGCAGGAAAAATTCAGCTTTGATATTAGCACTGCCGGTATTTTTACGATATTAAATGTAGTTGCCTATGGATTATCAAGCTATTTGTCCGGTAAGATTGGTGATCGCTTTGGACACAAAATGGCAATCGTGTTTTCTTTTACTATGCACCTTTTTGCCGTACTTACAGCATTATTCACAACGACTATGTTCGGCGTTTACACCGTATTTATATTCCTTGGTTTTGGTCTGGGCGCTTTTATGCCGGCATCAATGAATATGGTTTACAGCTTTGCTGGCAGAAACGATAGTAAATTATATATAGCTTTAATTGATACATTTTTAGCACCATTTATTCTAATTACAATATTCGCTGCCGCATATATTTCTGAAACATTCGGCACTGCGCAATTATTTTGGATAATCGCCGGAATGCTTTGCGTCGGTTTAGCAATTATGATATTTTACGTTAAAGATCCTAGTCTGACCAAAAAAGAGCCAGAAAGGATTTTAGTTTAAAGAATTATCCTTTCAACACCGTTAGATTCTCCCATTCCATCATATCCCCAAGAGTGCTTTTCATCTATAAATTCGTCATTCCACCAGCTAACTTCAACTTTATCGTCATTCTTTAATGGCCTTTCTTTAGTAGTAAAGATATCTCCAAATTTTATCTTTTTTGAATCCCCTGCCTTTATAGAAATCTTATCATCCTTAAACTGTGCCCAATCATGAAGAGGGACATCTGCATAATCAATAACATCATAATAGATTTTAACTTCAAAATTATTTTCGATTATTAGGTTTTCAGCGGAGGTTGAAAGCACTATACCTTCATCATTGTTGAATATATTACACGCAGTAATTATTAAAGCAAACATTAAAACTACTATTGTATTTTGTTTCATGATTTTTACTCCATTAATTACTTTCGATAATTTACTTATCGTATTAGGAATATTCAATTTATTTAGATAAAATTTATTTATAGCAAAACTGCTCAGAAAATTATATTTTTATCCGATTTATCAACCACATTTTTAACAAATAGAAGTATTCAATAAGCAAAACACAGAAACTTTAACAAAACAATTTTTAATAAATTTAAAGGATTAACCATGCCAAATTTTTATACTGATAACCCCGATATCAAACTAAACCTAGAACGCTTGGATTTAAAGGCGTTAGCCGATATTGTGGAAGGTGATTACTCCAACGCTAAAGAACACGATTTCGCACCCGCCAACAGAGACGAAGCAGCAGAAAATTATTTAGACATTCTTGAAGTTGTTGGGGATATTTGCGCGGGACCGATTTTTGAACGCTCTCGGCAAATTGATGAAGAAGGACACATTTGCGAAAACGGCGATGTAATAATGAATCCCTTAGTATTGGACAATCTAAATGATTTCAAAGAAATGAATTTGATGGGGATTTCACTGCCCTATGAATACGGCGGACTCAATATGCCACAAACAGTTAAAATTGCAATAATCGAAATGGTGTCCCGTGCTGATGCATCATTAATGACATTGGTTGGTTTACAAGATATTGCAGAAACCATTGAGGAATTCGGCAATGATGAGCAAAAAGAAAAATATATTCCACCATTAGCGACAGGAGAAGCAACTGGGGCAATGGTATTAACCGAGCCGGATTTCGGTTCAGATTTGCAGTCGGTTAAAACTAAAGCAACGCCACCGGCAGATGGTGATGATAGTGGTGTTTGGCATCTAAACGGAACCAAAAGATTTATTACAAACGGAAACGGGACAACCCTTTTAGTTTTAGCGCGTTCCGAAGAGGGCACTAAAGACGGTCGCGGGCTTTCGATGTTTGTCTGTTCCAAAGATAAAACTATAAATATTGATCGTATCGAAAATAAGCTTGGCATTCACGGTTCACCAACTTGTGAAATGACCTTCAATAACACTCCTGCTTATCTCATTGGAAAACGCAAATTTGGTTTGATAAAATACATTATGTCATTAATGAATGGCGCCCGGATTGCCGTAGCGGCGCAGGGGTTAGGCATCGCTGAGGCGGCTTATAATTTAGCTAAAGAATATGCCGAAACACGTATCCAATTCGGTAAACCGATCATTGAAATCCCAGCTGTTTATAAAATGCTTTCCGATATGCGCTTAAACATTGAAGCCGGAAGATTATTGCTTTATGAAACCGGAAAAGTGGTTGATAAACTTAAAGCATCATCTAAAAATCCAAATGCTGATCGAAAAGAAACCAAATATCTTGAGCGCTTAGCAGGTGTTTTAACACCGTTCTCCAAATATTTCAACGCCGAAATGGCGAATAAAACAGCGTATGATGGCTTGCAGGTAATGGCGGGCAACGGGTACATGAAAGATTACGATATGGAACGTTACTATCGCGATGCAAGAATTACTAATATTTACGAAGGGACATCGCAATTGCAAGTAGTTGCGTCAGTTGGCGGAATTTTAGCAGGTGTATTAGCTAAAGAATTTGACAAATTTAAAGAATTGC
>JAUWFQ010000127.1 GCA_030606865.1 bacterium | reverse complement strand
CTTTATTCTAAAAGACATAATCACCTTTCTTGCCAATATTACTTTTACCATAATCTACCTCTACCATTATTTATCCCACAAAAAAAACTATTATGAATAAAGAGTTACTTCAGTAATTTCATTTCTTGTTCCTAGTCTCATTGGAGGTCCCCAACAACCGGTTCCCTGGTTTACAAATAGTTTCGTCTTTTTATATTCGTAAAAACCCTTGATATATGGCTGCTGTAGATATACCAAATAGTTAAATGGCCATATTTGTCCACCATGTGTATGTCCCGCTAATACAAGATCTACATCGTATTCAGCTGCCTCTCTGACCGCAATAGGTTGGTGTGCTAGCAGTATTATTTTCATATTTTTATCCAGTCCTGAAAGTGCTCGATTGAAATCGGCCGCATGTTTTTCCCCGAATCGTTTTGCTTCATGATCATTTACACCGGCAATATAAAAACTATCATTTCCATAATTAATTTTAATATTTTCATTACTAAGTACCTTTATTCCTAATTTTTCAATCTCGGATATCCAATTTTCAACTCCACTGTAATACTCATGATTCCCCGTTACAAAAAAAACACCTTTCTTAGCTTCAAGATGCTTTATTGGTTTTACTTCATTTGACAGTAATTTTATTGATCCGTTAACAAGGTCTCCCGTTATTGCGATTAAATCAGGCTTTAAACTGTTTACCTGTTGAACAATTTCCGCAAGTTTTGATCTTGTCATTAATTGTCCAATATGTAAATCAGATATTTGGACAATTTTAAATCCGTTAAATATTTTTGGTAGTCCCCTGAGTGTAATTTGAATTCTGTTCACAAAGGGCTTTGAATAATAGTTTATAACGCTTAATCCCGAAGCCATAAATGCGATAGCAGATGCTCCTGATGCTAGTAATCCTGAAATAAATTGCCTTCTTTGTATATCTATGGCAAATTTATTTGGATTTATAAATTTTGAATAAAAATATAGGATAACTTTAATTAAATCTGTAAACAGTAATGTGAAAAATAATAGCATCATTATGCCCATCCATAAATAAGCAATCCATAATATGGGCTGCGAATATTTAATAGATAAATATTGAGATAATAGTATTGCAGTCAGCAGGTAAAGTAGCAGGGCGACAAGGACATAAATTCCAATACTTTTCCAGATTTGAGGCAGTCCTGTATTTCTAAAAAGCCTGATCCACAAATAATAGTGCATTGAGCCAATAACAATTGTTACTATTGAAAAAAATAATATGAACGACAATGTTTTTGACATATTGATATTTCTAAATTAGTGACTCGCCCCATCGTTTGAACCACGATTAAAGTTAGGGTTTTCTGTTATAAAAATACTATAATCAATATTGTAATTGCAAAAACCGTCGTTTTTGGTACTCTCAAATTAGCCCGTTTGTTTTGGAACACGTTTTTGGGACAATTAGGTGCAGAAGTCCACAGAAAGCGTATCAACAATGGCTATTCTTGGTATTTTTCAATCATTCATAAATTATCGAAAATTAAATTTAACAAACCATTCTATGTATTTAAAGTTAAGTAGTTATGTTAATAACAGATTGCATTAACATATATCTAATTTATAACCCTGATATCAGTGACAACTATTTCTAATCTTATTAACTCTATATATATATCTCACAAATTGGAATCATAATGAAAAATCACTCATATATTTACTTTTCAAAAAGTATATCAACCATGAGGTCTTCTATGATAAAAACGCTAACATTAATTCTATTTATATTATTTTATTTTATATCGTGCAGTTCCAACGAGGAAACATCAAATGAATTGTCTTTGGCCATCCAGGCGCAAATAGCAGAGGCTACTTCCAGTTATCAAAAAAAGGAATACTTGAAAGCTGTCTCAATTCTAGAAAATGTAGCTAACCAACCAGCGTTACAAAATCAAAAAAGAGATGCGATTTCAGTATATTATAATTTAGCTTGTAATCATGCACTTCTAAATAATAAGGAAAATACTATTCAACATTTGGAAAAAGCTATTGAGTTAGGTTTTGCAAACTATAATCACTTAATTAGCGATTCAGATCTTGAACTTGTAAGAATGGATCCTAAATTCATAAAAATGGCTTCAAATTTAAAAGCGGAAAAACTACTCTGGGAAAACCCATCTATTAATACTGATTACAGTGATAATATTTCCACTGATGAAAAGATCGCTGGATTATCCAAGGTATGGTCTGAAGTAAAATATAATTACGTGAATTTTGATATTGGACCGTGGATTAATTGGGATAGTTTGTATATAGCCTATCTACCTAAAATTCACGATACAAAAAATACACTTGAGTTTTATTTTCTATTAATGGAATTTTGCGCTCATTTGCATGATGGTCATACAGGTATAATATTTCCAGAAGAATTACAAAAATTTATTAAGGGTCGAATACCAATACAGACAAGATTCATTGAAGACAAGATTATTGTAACGAAGGTTTACAATGAATCATTACGAAATGAATGTATTCAGCCTGGTCTTGAAATCGTAGAAATAGATGGATTGCCTTCAAATAGATATGCAGAAAAGTTTATTAAACCGTTTTGGACATCCAATTCCGATCATGGCAGAAATCGTACTATTTATGAATATGCTTTATTGCGAGGACCTATTGGTTCCGAGGTTAATTTGACTTTTAAAGATGAGAATGGAAATATTTTCAATAAAAATATTGTGAGGAATTCAAGGATTTTTTCAAAATGGGAACCCGTAATATTCAAAAATCTTGGAAATGGAATTGGCTACGTAAATATTAAATCATTCGGTGGGAATGAAATAGTAACCAAATTTGACTCAGTTTTTACATATATTAAAGACACTAAAGCCATTATAATTGATTTGAGGGATAATGGTGGAGGAAATGGGCGAATTGGTTGGTTAATTTTAGGATATTTTACCGATAAACCCTTTAAGATATTTCAGTGGAAAACACGGCAATATCGGCCACTTTGGCGTGCATGGCATTTCGGGGAAGAAGTTTATAAAAAACCTGCAATATTGTACAATGCTGATAAAGACAATTACTATTCAAAACCTGTAGTTTTACTAACTCGCCCACGAACAGGTTCGATGGCAGAAAATTTTTGTCTTGGATTTAGGATAATGAATCGAGGTAAAATTATTGGTGGTCCTACCGCAGGCTCAAGTGGTACACCGCTCATTTACTCATTACCCGGTGGTGGTTATGGTAAAGTTGTTACATCACGTGGTATGTATCCTGATGGCAAAGAGTATATAGGGATTGGGATTCAACCTGATATAGAGGTAGATATTACTATTGAAGATATAAAATTGGGGCAAGATCGGATATTAGAACGTGCAAAAGAATATCTTACTCAAATTATTTGAGATTATTTATACATTTACCTCACCACAATACATTAAACACGTATAATTGAGTTGAGATCCCAAAACCCGTCGTTTTTGGTACTGTCAAATTAGACCGTTTGTTTTGGGATACGTTTTTGGGACAAGGTAAAAGTTTTATGACAACTTTTAGTATTAATAAGAATCTAAACCAGACAATGTAATCTTGTTATGTTTTACATATTCTATAAATAATAAGGTAAGGAATAAACCAATGAAGAAAATTACCTTTATAGTTTCTATAATCATATTTTGTGCATCAACTTTATCTGCTAATGGCGTTTTGAATACAGGTATGAAATTGGGACTAAACTATTCAGAGTTTATCGGAAAAGACATCCCCGGCAAAGGAGTTAATTCAATCCCAGGCTTTTCATTGGGAGGATTTCTTAACTATAAAATAAATGATAGATTTTCGCTTCAACAGGAAGCTCTTATTACCACAAAGGGCAGTAATATCAATACGGTTGGTGATATTAATCTCCATAACATATTCATATACCTTGAATTGCCCGTCTTGGTAAAAATTGCTTTTCATCCTATTGCAGGAATGAAACCAATTTTATATTGTGGCCCAGCAATTGGTTTTAAATGTTTAGCACTTAATGATACGGGCATGCCTGATGACATTAGGGATGTTGATCTTGGGTTAGTTTTAGATGCTGGTATTGAATTTTCTAAAATCTCTGTAGATGTCCGTTATAATCGTGGACTCTTAAATTTTGATAAAAGTGCGGATGATATTAATTTAAGAAACAGTACGATTTCATTCATAGTTGGATACTCGTTTTAGATGTTAGATTTCTTAAAAGTAAGCAGTAACCAGATTTGTTAATGTATTGTGGAGTAACAAAATGAGTAAAAATATACTTTCATTGATTTTTAGTATTCAAATTCTATTTGTTTTTCCTCAACCGGGAATAACATGCACTGTTTTTAGTGCCGCACAAGGAGATGTAGTTTTAGCAGCAGCAAATAAAGATTGGGATAACATTAATACAAGAATCTTTTTTATGCCTGCTTCAGATGGAAAATACGGAAGAGTTTATTTTGGTTATCAAGTGTCGCAAGGGTTTCAAAATTCCGGTGGAATGAATGATCAGGGACTTTGGTATGATGGAGCTTCGCTCCCTGAAAGAACGGACATTAAAAACCATTACAATAAACCGACTGTCAAGGGTGAGTTGTGTGAAAAAGCATTAGAAGAATGTGCATCAGTGGATGAAGTGATTCAAATGTATACTAAATACTATTCACCGCACTGGCAAGGTCACAGTATGTGGGCTGATAAATATGGAAATTCTGTGATCATTGAATATGGAGAGAAAGATGTTGTATTTATTCGCAAACATTCCGATTACCAGGTGATGACTAATTTTTATGTATCTGACACTACGAATGCCCGTTGGTATAATTGTTATTGCTTTAACACTGCAGAATACATGTTGAAAAACGGCAATGACATATCGCTTGACCTATTCCGGTTAACTTTAGATGCGGTCCATGCAGAAGGATTAATGCCCACAGTATATTCAAATATATATGATTTGAAAAATGGTGATATTTATGTTTTTAATTTTCACAATTATAATGAATTTGTGAAATTAAACCTTGAAGAGCAATTTAATAAAGGTGAGCAATATTTTAAATTGCCTCAACTCTTTAATGAGGTAAAATTGCGTTCACCTATTCCTGGCGAAATTGTTGCTTATTCTTCCATTAATTTTGAATGGGACGGAGATGCAGACAATTATCTTTTGTATTATTCAACCAATCCAAATTTTACAGATTGTGAACCAATTACAATTGAAGCCGATCAGTTAACCAAATATGCGGATATGGGTTTCTTATCTCTTTTATTAATCATATTATTGATCGGTAGCTTCGGAATAAGCAAGAGAAAAACAACTGCTGTAATTATATGTTTGGCTACAGTTT
>JAUWFQ010000004.1 GCA_030606865.1 bacterium | reverse complement strand
TTCGGCAATGGCGTTTGATTATTTTAATAAGGAAAGGGTAGATGTGGCAGTTGTTGAAACCGGTTTAGGGGGGCGATTAGACTCGACTAATGTTCTAAAACCGAAGATTACGGTTATTTCTTCAATTACTGCAGATCATACTGAGATATTAGGGAATGATTTAATGACTATTGCATTTGAAAAAGGTGGCATTATTAAAAAAGATGTACCGTTGATTCTATCATCGCAGAGCGAAGAAGTAAAAAATGTGCTACTTGAAATAGCTGATAGAAAAAGTGCGAAAGTTACATATTGTAATCAAAATGATATAAAAAACATAAGAATAAGTGAAACAGGAACCAAGCTCAGTTGGAAAGGAATAGAATACGAAACTTGTCTGATTGGGGAACATCAAGCAAGAAATGCAGTGCTGGCAATTGAAGCAGTAAAATATTTTAGCAGTAGAATTAATTCTGATATAACAATCACTGGATTAAAAGAAGTGCAGTGGCCAGCCCGAACACAAAAGATGCATAAAACACTTCCGATTTATTATGATGTAGCCCACAATGCGCACGGTATCCAAGTTTTGTTGGATTCATTATTTGCGATATATCACAAAAAACCAATAGGACTGATAGCTTTAAAAGCGGATAAAGAACTTGAACAAATTGTTCCGAAGTTAAAGTGTAGATTTAGAGATTTAATAGTAACAAGCAAACCGGATTCGGGACTTATGGATGCTAAAGATTTGTATAATTCTTTAATTAAATTTGGAATTAAAGCAACATTAGAACCAGATATAATAAAAGCAATAAAAATAATTAATAATGTAGTAACTCAATCAACTCCCGGTATAATTTTTGGTAGTCATTACATTGGAGAGACAATTTATAAGGAGTACGGTTTTTCCTTTGACAATGGCATCATTTAATGTAATTTAGCGTTACCGAAAAGACGTACTCGTCACACGATTTTTATTTATAGATTTTTAATCAATTGAAAAACCGAAGGATAATTTATAATGGACGTTAATGAACTTCAATCCCTAAAGATTAAAGACTTAACAAAAGTAGCCAAGGATCTAAAAATTGAAAGTATTTCCGGGCTAAACAAACAGGAGCTAGTTGTACAAATCTTAAAAGCCGAAGCAAAGGAGGAGGATGCACTTTATTCCCGTGGTACCTTAGAAGTGTTACCGGATGGTTATGGATTTTTACGCAGTCCAGATTCTAATTATTTACCGGGACCTAACGATATTTATGTTAGCCCGTCACAGATAAAACGATTTGGTCTTAAAACAGGTCATGAAGTAGCGGGGCAAATAAGACCACCAAAATCAAAAGAACGATTCTATGCTTTATTAAAAGTTGATACGGTAAATGATAGACCACCGGAAGATGTTAGGAATGTAATGTTATTTGATAATCTTACACCTTTGCATCCCAATGAAAAATTCAATCTGGAAGTTGATCAAAAGAATTTATCAATGCGGATTATGGATTTAATTTGTCCGATTGGAAAAGGTCAGAGAGGGATGATTGTAGCACAGCCCAAAACCGGGAAAACAATATTGCTACAACAATTAGCAAACTCAATAAGAAGAAATCATCCTAAGACAAAAATGATAATACTGTTAATTGATGAACGACCGGAAGAAGTAACAGACATGAAACGCAGCGTTGATGCTGAAGTATTAAGTTCCACTTTCGATGAAGCACCAGAACGGCATGTCGCAGTAGCAGACATGGCTTTGCAAAAAGCTCGCAGAATGGCTGAGTATGGTGAAGATGTTGTAATTTTATTAGATAGTCTTACGCGTTTAGCACGAGCTCACAATGCGGTAATTCCACATAGTGGAAAAATTTTATCAGGTGGTGTAGATTCAAACGCGCTGAAAAAGCCTAAGCAATTTTTTGGTGCTGCCCGTAATACTGAAGAAGGAGGAACATTAACGATTATCGCCACAGCGCTTGTCGATACAGGTAGTAGAATGGATGATGTAATCTTTGAAGAATTTAAAGGTACCGGCAATATGGAATTAGTTTTAGATCGCAGGTTAAGCGACCGAAGACTTTATCCCTCTTTCGATATTGTTAGATCAGGGACAAGAAAAGAAGAACTTTTATTATCCAAAAAGGTTTTAGGTCGCATTTGGATTTTGCGTAAATTGTTGAACGAGATGAAAATAGTTGAAGCGATGGAATTCATACGCGACAGGATGTTGAGAACAAAAACCAATGATGAATTTATGGATACAATGAGTCGATAATATTGCAATTATTGGTTTAAGTTTAATTTATTTTTAATCTATATTAAAGTCACAAGGATTACAATCTGTGAAGACAATTGTAGCTCGATTAATAACTGATAAACCGGTAAAAAAGACTGCCTACCAAGTAAAGGGCGTTTTTATGAAGCAATACCCTAATAGCTCTGTAATACCAATGTTGGATGGTCGTTATCGCGACGAGTTTTTGTATCCACGAGTACAAGTTAAAATACTGAATGAACAGATTTATATAGTTGGTATCAAAGAAGGCGCAGATCCGGTACTATCAATTACTAAAGATTTTGAATTGTTAAATTTCGGGAATATTACTTTCAACATTTTAGATATAGATATAGAAGAAAGTATCAATCAATTTAAACATGTCGATCAATTACTCAGATATAGATTTGTATCGCCCTGGATTGCGCTAAGTAAGAATACACAAAACCGTTATAAATTTTTAAAAAATAAAGACAGAATAGTATTTTTAAATCGTTTACTAGGTCAAAATATTGTGTTTTTAGCGCGAGAAATGGGTGTTGATCTAAATGATAAAGTGTATACTAAGTTAAAACTCAATTCTATATTTCCAAAACCGGTTTATGAGAATAATTGGGGTTCCTTCTCAGGTGAATTCCAAACTAATTTTGTATTACCAAATTATATTGGCCTGGGCAATGGAATTACCCGTGGTTATGGTGCAATCCATGGTTTATATAATCCGCAAGATTTTAAGTTTGATGAAGATATTCTCAACCCGGAGGTAATAGATAATAAACCTACAAATATTATCGAAGATGATGATACTTTACAGAGCGTAAAAGTTAAAAATGTACCAAAACCCCGTAGAAAATCGAAGAGTGCGGTTAACAAGGGAAAAGGTAAAGTTAAAAAGGTATTATCAGAAGAGTATGAGATTGAGGAAAAATCGGTAAAAAAAATAAAAACTAAACCGAAAAGAAAACCTCAAGAGAAAAAGGAAACTCCCAAAATTCCATTAGACAATAATTTCAACACAGTAGATTATCATAAAAAACAGCACACAGTGTGAATTATATCGGTCGGAAAATTTATTTTAATTAGATAAGATTATTTTAGTCTTTTTGGCCCAGCGTCAATAACAGGTTGAGAACATTTATTCGCAAACAGCTTAAAATTTTGATTAAAGCGAGCTGCTAAAGAATCATATTTTTTCCAATAATCTTTGCTGTCTCCCCATGAATTTGACGGTTCTAATATATCCTCAGGAACGTCCGGGCAGGATAATGGAACTTCGAATCCAAATAGTTTATCTTTGCGAAACTTAACCTTATCAAGTTTACCATCCAATGCGGCATTGAGTAAATTTCTAGTATGGTGAATACTAATACGTTTACCAACGCCAAAGCGACCACCAACCCATCCGGTATTTACTAACCAGCACTGGGCATGGTGTTTATGCATACGCTCTTTAAGCATCGCGGCATATACGGAGGGGTGTCGCACCATGAAGGGTGCGCCAAAACAGGCACTAAAAGTGATTTTGGGCTCAATTCCCAAACCTATCTCTGTACCAGCTACCTTTGAAGTGTATCCGCTTATGAAGTGGTATTGAGCTTGCTCGGGACTTAGACGTGCAATTGGCGGCATCACACCAGAAGCATCACAGGTTAAGAATATTATATTCTTCGGATGAGAGTTAACCATACCTTCCGGCACTGTATTGGGAATGTAGTGCAATGGATATGAAATTCTAGTGTTTTCAGTATAGACATCATCATCTAGGTCGATCTTTCGATTTACTTCATCAAATACAACATTTTCTAATACTGAACCAAATTTTTTGGTACATGCGTAAATTTCCGGTTCATGTTCTGCCGATAACCGAATAACTTTTGCGTAGCAACCACCTTCAAAGTTAAAAATGCCATCTGCAGACCATCCATGTTCATCATCTCCGATAAGAAAACGATTAGGATCAGCTGAAAGGGTAGTTTTACCGGTTCCGCTTAGTCCGAAAAAGAGGGCAGCATCATTCTTTTTTCCTACATTTGCAGAACAATGCATCGGCAAAACGTCGCGAAAAGTGAGTAAAAAATTTAAGACGGTAAAAACTGATTTTTTAATTTCGCCACCATAAAGTGAATTAGCAATAATAGCGACCCTCTCTGCAAAATTTAACACAATAGTTGTACTACTATTTGTACCATCAATTTTTGGATCTACTTTAAATCCGGGAAGTGTTATTATTGTAAATTCAGGTATAAAGTGTTTCAATTCATCTTGATTGGTGGTCGTGATAAGCATATTACGAGCAAATAAACTTTGCCAGGCATGTTCAGTGATTATTCGTACAGGTAATCGATAATTTGGGTCATTGCCGGCATAGCAATCTTGGACGAATAGATCATCTCCTTGTACATAAGATTGAGCACGCGTAAGTATTGTGTTAAATTTTTCAGGGCTTATTGGACGATTATAATCGCCCCACCAAATATCATCAATTGTTGTATCTTCTTGTACGACAAATTTATCATTGGCCGCACGAGCTGAGTGTTTACCTGTATTTACTGAAACAGGACCTTGATTTACAATACTACCTTCACTTCTAAAAATTATCTCTTCATATAAAGCTGGTGTTGAAAGGTTCCAATAGACTGTATCAAGATGTTTTAAGCCGTGATTAGTAAGTCCATAACTTGATGCTAAAGTACGTGCCTGATTAGCAGCGGGCGATTTGATTTTTAAATATTTACTCATTACCAGTCCCTCACTAATTTACGTTCACCAATGTATAATTCATTAGGAGCATCAGGATCGAGTACCCACTGAATCCTTTCAATTCCTTCTCTTATATCATTTACTCCCCCACAATAACTCAATCGTAAATATCCATCAAGGCCAAAGGCCAAGCCGGGGACTGTTATAACTTGTACTTTATCAAGGAGCAATTCTGATAGTTCAACGGAGTTGGGATTATAATGGCTAAAATCTACGAAGCAATAAAATGTGCCATCTGGCTTTGTTACTTTTAGTCCATCAAATGAATTCAGATTGTCAATCATAATATTTCTTCGGTTTTCTAATGCTTCTCGAAGATTTTCAACTGAAGATTGAACACCATTTATTGCTCCTATAGCCGCTTTTTGCGATATCGTCGGCGGTCCCGAAGTTTGATGACTTTGAATATTTGTCATTACTTCTATTAGATTTTTATTACCAATTGCCCAACCAATTCTGAACCCAGTCATGGCATATTGTTTTGATACTCCATTGATTAAAATGAACTTGGAGTTATCACCAAATTCCTTTATATAGTCGAAACAATTGCTTGGTTTGCGGTTATCAAAGACTAAACGATTATAAATATCATCCATTATTAGATATAAATCTCGTTTTTTGCAAAAATCAATGATATCAGAAATAAATTCTTCAGAATAAGCAGCTCCGGTCGGATTGTTGGGACTGTTAATTATAACTGCTTTTGTGTAAGAACCTACATTCTCTTCTATATCAGATATTTTTGGATAAAATGTTCCATCTTCGGGTAAAACAGATATCGGTACGCCCTGACAAAGTTTTACCATATCAGGATAACTCACCCAATAGGGAGTTGGGAAAATAACTTCTTCGTGGGGATTTAGAATAGCTTGCAAGGCTACCATGATTGACTGTTTAGCACCGTTAGATGCAATGATTTGTCGAGGTTCGACTAAGCGATTGTAGTGTTCTTCCGTATAACGGATAATTGCTTTTTTCATCGCTACAGTACCATCTGGAGGAGAATATCTAATTTCTCCCGAATCTAACAATCCGGTAGTTGCTAAAATAGCATCAAAAGGAGCTTTGCTTTTAGGTTCTCCACCACCTAAATGAATAACCGGATCGCCTTTCTGGCGCAAAATTGTGGCTTTTTCATTTAGTTTTAATGTAGCGGAAGGAGTAAGACTTCTTGCGATTTGACTAATGCTCATAATTTTTTATTCTTATTATAATAAACTTAAATACTGTTATTAATAAAGTTTGAAACTAACTAAGTGAAAATTACAGTAATCTTAAAAATTAAACCATAATTATTCAAATTTGAATAAAATATTTTTGTGTAATGTGACACCAATATTCATCATACAGCTAATAAAATATTACAAGGATTTTTATTTTTATTTCGTTAAACTCTGCCCCCGTAAATCGGAGAATTTTTATATAATTATTTATTATGGTAATTGAATAGAACCGGAGAATCGATGAAAGAAAAAATACATCCTGAATACAAACTTGGAACCGTGCGTTGTGCATGCGGTAATACATTTAAGGTTTATAGTGCTATTGGCGATCAACGGATTGATATTTGTAACGTTTGTCATCCGTTCTTTTCCGGTAAGCAAAAATTAGTTGATACTGCCGGTAGAATCGAAAAATTTGAGAGAAAATACGGAAAACGCCAAGCTAAGTAGCAAAATATTGAAAAGGACTTCTGTTTTTATTCGAAAGATAGAAGTCCTTTTTGTATCTTTGAGTATTGTTAGTGATTATATTGATAAAGATTAAGCGGAAGATATGTTTATAAAAAATATTATAATTAATACATTAATGAAACCGTCGATTTTGGTTGGTGGACAAGCTGTGATAGAAGGTGTGATGATGCGCGTTCCAGGAGCATATGCGACCGCTGTCCGCGATGAGAACGGAACAATCCATATTGATAGGCATGATTTCACCTCAAAGGCAGAAAAAAGCAAGACATGGAAAAAACCGGTACTGCGTGGAATGATATCGCTTTTTGAAGCGTTAAAAATGGGGATGCGAACATTACAATGGTCAGCCGAAATAGCCACGCCGGAAAAAGATAAAAAGAAAGAACCAGGTAAATTGGCAGGATTTTTTACTACTTCTACTGCAATACTTTTAGCACTTGCACTTTTTATGGCAGCACCATATTGGATAACAACAAAATTGTTTTTAGTTAGTAAGGATGCATTTTTGTTCAATCTAATAGCCGGTTTTTTTCGGATTGCCTTTTTCATATTGTACTTAGTTTTAATATCATTTATGAAAGACGTGAAAAGACTTTTTCAATATCACGGAGCAGAACACCGCGTTGTATATAATTTTGAATCAGGTAAGGCAGTTACAGTAAAAAATGCTCAATCTTTTCCAACTCAACACCCGCGTTGTGGAACAAGTTTTTTATTTATTGTAATGATTTCAGCTATACTTATTTTCTCGGTAATCGACACTGTTTTTATAGGTTTTTTTGGTAGTCTTACCGTTGTTTCAAGAATCCTATTACATTTGCTGATGATGCCCTTAGTAGCCGGTATCGGCTATGAAGTATTAAAAATTAGCGCCCGCAATGGCGATAATATAATCTTCCGTATGCTAAGAGCGCCGGGATTATGGTTACAACATATCACCACCAAAGAACCGGAAGATGAAATGGTAGAAGTGGCGATTGAATCATTAAAGTCAGCATTCGGTGACAGATATAAAGATGTCATCGGTAAAAAATATGTAGCAGAAGCAATCGGATGATAAAAAAACTACAGCAAATAATTAACCGTTTCGAAGCGCTTGAAAAATCATTGACTGATCCTGAAATCCTTGCCGATAATTCAAAAGTCATCGAAATTTCTAAAGAGCGCAGCTCAATAGAAGATATAGTAAATCAAGCGAGAGAGTATGTTGCTCTTAATAAGCAGGTTGAAGAATATCAAGATATACTGAGTGGCGATGATGAAGAGTTAAAAGAAATTGCCAAAGACGATTTGCCAAATACTGAACTAGAACTTCAGAAGTGTGAGGAAAAGTTAAAAATATTGCTTATACCAAAAGATTCGAATGATGATAAAAATATAATCGTTGAAATACGAGCCGGTACCGGAGGGGATGAAGCAGCTCTGTTCGTTTCAGATCTATTTAGAATGTATTCACGTTTTGCCGAACGATCCAATTGGCAATATCATGTTATGGATGCCAATGGTACCGGTATTGGCGGATTTAAGGAAATTGTATTTTCTGTAGCTGGTAAAGGTGCTTATGGCAAGATGAAGTACGAAAGTGGTGTTCACCGAGTACAGCGTGTGCCAAAGACTGAGGCTAGTGGCAGAGTTCACACCTCAGCTGCTACCGTTGCTATTTTGCCGGAAGCTGAAGAAGCAGATATTGAAGTACGCAATGAAGATCTCAAGATTGATACTTATCGTGCAAGTGGAGCCGGAGGTCAGCATGTAAATAAAACTGAATCCGCTATTCGTATAACTCATCTTCCAACTGGTTTAGTAGTTACCTGTCAGGATGAAAGCTCTCAGCATAAAAATCGTGCCTCTGCGTTGAAAGTATTACGTTCACGTTTGCTTGCTGCGGAGGAAGAAAGAATTGCTTCCGAGCGTGCAAAAGAACGCAAAACTTTGGTTTCTACCGGAGACCGATCCGCAAAGATACGGACCTATAATTTTCCGCAAGGGCGCATCACTGATCATCGTATTAATTATACTGCATATCAACTCGAAGCGATGCTAGATGGTGACATTTCTGAAATGATAGACCAATTGCGTATTGCCGAACAGCAAGAAAGTCTAAAAGGCGAATAATTGATACCCACCGCCCGCAATTCACAGAAAATTTGGCGGGTGATTGACCTTATAAAATGGGGTGAGCAATATTTTTCTGATAATGATTTTGATAATCCACGTAAGGAAATAGAACTATTACTTCAGGATATTTTGGAATGCAGCCGGGTTGACCTATATCTACGATTTGAAGAAACAATCGCAAAACTACAACTTGTAAAACTTAGAGAATGGGTGCAACGGAGAAAAAATCGGGAACCGATACAATATATAACCGGCAAAGCCGGATTCTATAATTTGATACTCAAGGTAACACCTGACGTATTGATCCCTCGCCCCGAGAGCGAAAAGTTGATTGATGTGCTTATAGAAACCATAGGTAAAAATAAAAATATTTCAATATTAGATATAGGAACAGGTTCTGGTTGTTTGGCATTAGCTTTGGGTCAAGAATTACCGAACGCAAAAATTACAGGCATTGACAATTCAATTAAAGCAATTGAAGTAGCGCAATTAAATGCTAAAACGTTGAAAATTGGAAATGTAATTTTTTCACAACTTGATTTATTTAAAAATAGAATTGAAGGGAAATATGATGTTGTTATCTCCAACCCCCCCTATATTCCTCAAAAAGAAATAGAATCATTGATGCCGGATGTAAAGAATTTTGAACCTAATTCTGCTTTAACAGATTCAGCAAATGGATTAATTTTTTACCATAAAATTTCGGAAATAAGTAAAAAAATAATAAACTTGAAGGGTTGGCTTTTTCTTGAGGTCGGTTTAGGTGAACATCCTAAAAAAGCTATGCAAATATTTTCGAATGATAAATTTAAAAATGTTGAATTAATTAAAGATTATAACAGTGATGATCGTGTATTAATAGCTCAAGTTGTATGAAGAAACTAATCGCGCATATAATAATTTTACGTCCTTTGAACCTCACCATTGGTGCTTTTGCAGTAATTATTACCGCATCAATTTTAAAGCAAACAGGTAAGGTCTCAGTGTGGTTTACCGCATTAATCGTTGTGGTTTGTTATAATGCTGCTGCCAACGCAATAAACGATTACTTCGATTTAGAAACCGACAAAATCAATCAACCAAATCGACCCTTGGTTACAGGCGATGTAAAACCACAAACTGCATTATTCTTAGCTATTATTTTATTTATTATCGGTACCGTCTTAGCCTTTATATTACCATTCACGGCTACTTTTATCGCAGTTGCGATTGCGTTACCTATGATGATATTTTACAGTATCTGGTTTAAAGGTATGCCTTTAGCGGGCAACTTTATTATTTCACTCATTTTGGGATTAACATTTTTGTTCGCGGGTGCTGCTTTACAAAATTTGGAAGCAATGATAATACCGGCATTATTAGCTTTTGGTTTAACAATTGTAAGAGAACTTGTTAAGGATATTAGCGATGTGGTAGGAGACCAAAAAGCTAAGCTGAAAACATTTCCAATTGTAGTAGGTGTGAAAAAAGCTTGGGTTTTAGTATCTGTTTTTGCAATACTTATTGGTATCGGTGCTATTATTCCTTTTGTAATAGGCACATATAATTATTGGTATATAATTTTTGTGTTATTTGGCGTTGAGATTCCTTTGGTAATAACTGTATTTTCAATGATGAAATTTCCGACAATTACTAGTGCAAAACGTGTCGCAAAATTACTAAAACTTAGTACAATTGCCGGTGTTTTGGCTGTCTGGCTGGGGTCAATGTAATGGCTTCCGATTTCGTACATCTGCATAATCACTCGGATTATAGTTTGCTTGATGGTGCGCAAAACATTGATGTTATGCTCGAGACTATAATCGCGCTAGGGATGGATAGCATTGCACTAACTGAACATGGTAATATGTTTAGCGCTATACAATTTTATAAAGCTGCAAAAAAGAAAGGAATCAAACCAATTATAGGTAGTGAAGTATATGTAGCTAAAGGGAAAAGAACAGAAAAGAGCGGTCAATTAGGTAGAGAGAATAATCATTTAATTTTATTAGCAAAAGATTATACCGGATATAAAAACCTAATGAAATTAGTAACCTATGGTTACTTAGATGGATTTTATTATCGTCCCCGTATCGATAAAGAATTATTAAGGAAACACAGTGACGGTTTAATTGCGTTATCTGCCTGTTTGAAGGGGGAGATACCTGAAAAATTAGTCAAAAATGATTTTGATGGAGCTAAGAAAGCTGCTCTTGAATTTGCAGAAATTTTCCCGGGACGATTCTACCTTGAAGTGCAGAACCATCGAATTCCTGAAGAGCAAATTAACATTACAAATACAAAACGTCTTGCAGAAGAAATTGATCTTCCGATTGTCGCAACAAATGATGCGCATTATGCGAAAAAGGAACATTATGATGCTCATGATATTCATATTTGTCTTGCAACTGGAAAAGAAAGGAATGATCCAAATCGGATGCGGTATGCAACAGATGAGTTTTATTTAAAATCTCAAGATGAAATGCATGCATTATTTAGTGATATACCGGGTGCAATAGAAAATTCACGTCGTATCGCAGATAGCATAGATTTGGACATACCGTTAGGTGAATATCATTTACCAAATTTCCCCATGCCGGATAATTCAACAAGCTCTAATCCCGATGATTACCTACATAAACTGTGCATCGAAGGATTGAACAAACGCTATGGTACGATTAGTGAAGATATTCAATCGCGGTTTGACCATGAATTAGGTGTTATAAAGGATATGGGTTTTGCTGGATATTTCTTAATAACTGCCGATTTTGTTAATTATGCTAAAGAAAATGGTATTCCGGTAGGTCCCGGTCGTGGATCTGCTGCGGGAAGTATAGTTTCCTACGCTTTAGGAATTACATCTATTGACCCTTTAAAATATAATTTACTTTTTGAAAGATTTTTAAATCCCGAGCGCATCAGCCTACCTGATATCGATATTGATTTTTGCATAGAAAGGCGCGGTGAAGTAATTGATTATATCAAAAAACAGTATGGTGAAAATTCTGTTACGCAAATTATTACATTTGGGAAAATGAAAGCCCGGCAGGTTGTGCGTGATGTTGGGCGTGTGATGAGCTACCCCTTTAACGAAATTGATAAAATCGCGAAAGCGATACCGGAAGAATTAAATATTACTTTAGAGGATGCAATAGAAAAAAATCCTGAATTACACAACTTTGCTAATGGAGAGTACAGGGAGCTAATTAAACATTCCTTGGTTTTAGAAGGAATGAATCGTCATGCCTCCACTCACGCAGCTGGTGTCGTAATCGCTCCGAGCGATTTGACAGATTTTGTGCCGCTTTATAAATCATCGCAAGGCGATATTACAAGTCAATACGATATGAAGGGGTTAGAAGATCTTGGCTTACTAAAAATGGACTTTTTAGGACTTAGAACCCTAACAGTTATTGATAAAGCTGTCAAATTAATCAAACGTCTTGGCGTAGAAGTGGATATAGATAATTTGCAGTATGATGACACAAAAGTATTTAAGCTGTTTGCTAAAGGGATGACTGCAGGTATTTTTCAGTTTGAGTCATCGGGAATGAGGGAATTCCTAAAAAAATTGAAACCTACTGCACTTGAAGATTTAATCGCAATGAATGCCCTTTATCGTCCGGGTCCTATGAATAGCATCAATGATTATATTGATAGAAAGCATGGGAAAAAGAAGATTGTTTATCCGCATCCCGATTTAAAACCTATTTTGGAAGAGACTCATGGAATAATTGTGTATCAAGAACAAGTGATGCAAATTGCAAATGAGATTGGCGGTTTTAGTATGGCAGAAGCTGACATTATGCGTCGCGCAATGGGCAAAAAAATTGCTGACTTAATGAAAGAAAGTACGGAAAAGTTTATTACAGGTGCTGTTGGACGCGGTATAACCAAGAGCAAGGTAACTGAAATTGTAGAGTTAATTGAAAAATTTGCGCAATATGGTTTTAATAAGAGCCATTCCACCGCTTATGCGATAATAGCTTATCAGACTGCGTGGTTAAAAACATATTATCCAGCAGAGTTCATGTCAGCTAATTTAACCAGCGAAATGTCTAATAGTAATCGTGTTGTTATATTGATTAATGACTGTCGAAAATTAGGTATTAAGGTAAATGCGCCAGACATCAACGTATCGGGTGTTGAATTTCGGCCTATTGATGATAAAACCATTTCATTTGGATTAAATGCTGTAAAAAATGTTGGTACAAAAACAGTGGAAAAAATAATAGAAGCAAGGGATAAAGACGGAAAATACACGGATATTTTTGATGTATGCAGCCGGGTAAATCTTCATTTACTCAATAAAAAAGTTTTGGAAAGTTTAATTAAAGCTGGTGCTATGGATTCACTAAGCGGTACGCGCGCGCAGATGTTTGCATCTATTGATAATGCTTTTAAATATGGACACCAAAGACAAGATGATGCTTCGAGTGACCAAGTTGGACTTTTTAATATGTCAAATTCTGAGGAAAGTGAAGTAGTAATTAAACCACCGCTATCGGATGTAGAGGAGTGGAGTGAACAAGAATCTTTAGACCAGGAAAAGGAAGTATTGGGATTATATTTATCAGGGCACCCGTTGCTAAAATATGCGGATGATTTGGAAGAATTTAGCAATTTCGATTTTTCTGAGAAAAATTCTTTACGGTCAATAGATAAAATTCAAATCGGTGGCATAATACGCGATTTACGACGTCATTATGATAGAAAAAATAATCAAATGGCCTTTTTCAATTTAGATTGTTTAGGTGGTCAAGCTGAGATATTAGTGTTTAGTGATACATATGAACGTTATAAGAATTTGATAGAAAATAACCAAATTATTTTCGTTCAGGGGAAACCCACTGCTCGATCTGATTTTTCTGATTTAAAATTGATCGCGGAGCAAATTGTGCCTTTGGAAAATTGCCGAGAGTTACTATCAAGACGTGTAAATATTAGATTGACTCCTGAATTAGCCGAGGAACTTGATCTTGATGGTTTGTACAGTTTAGCAAAACAATACCGAGGAAGTTGTAGTTTGATTTTTCATATTTCAAATGGTCAGCTTCGCCAAAGAATATTAGCACAAAATATAAAAGTGTCTTCAAATAAATTATTTTTACAAAAATTACGTGAAGAATACGGTGAAAAAAATATCTGGGTAGAATGATAGCAGTAATTCAACGTGTATCAAAAGCAGTAATTTTGATAGATGGGAAACCAATCGCCGAGATTGATAATGGACTTGTAATATTATTAGGTATTATGTCAGCCGACGATGAAACAGATTGCCGTTTTTTACAGGATAAAATAGCACATTTCCGCATATTTAATGACGATGATGAAAAAATGAATCTATCTATAAAAGATGTAAGTGGAGAAGCGTTGGTTGTAAGTCAATTTACTCTTTGTGGCGATTGGCAAAAAGGTCGAAGGCCAAGTTTTATTAATGCTGCAGCTCCTGAACGCGCGGAGCAATTGTATAATTTATTTGTTAAATATATGGAATCTGGCAATATACCAACTAAGACAGGTCGTTTTGGGGCAAAGATGGATGTATCGTTGATTAATGATGGTCCTGTCACATTTGTTTTAGACAGTAAAATAAAAAAAGCAAAACAACAGAGCAAATTTTGAATCTATGATTTTTCAAACATCTAATTGTAAATTCACCAATAGATAATTAGTGAGTATAGGTGTATGAAACGAAAAATTAGAATAGTTATGGCTAAACCGGGGCTAGATGGGCATGACCGTGGGATAAAAGTATTGGCTGCCGCTTATCGCGATGCCGGTATGGAAGTTATCTATTTAGGATTACGACAAACTCCGGAAATGATTGTATCCGCTGCATTGCAAGAAGATGCAGATGTCATTGCATTATCGATATTGTCAGGTGCCCATAACACAATTTTTCCCCGCGTTTTAGAATTGATGAAAGAAAAAGGACTGGATGATGTTTTATTGACCGGTGGTGGTATTATTCCGGAAAAAGAAATGAAAGCTCTGCAATCTCAAGGAGTGGGAAAGTTGTTTGGTCCTGGGACGGTTGTCCAAACGACTATAAATTATATTACTGATTGGGTTGAAAATAATAGAAGATAATGGATTTAAAAAATAAAGCGGAACTAGAAAAATATTTTGCTAATCACTTTGATACAGTACTGTTTCCGGTACTAGCAGATATTTATAAAACAGAAGGAGACTTGAATAGAGCAAAAAAAGTATGTGAAATCGGTTTGGAATACCATCCTAATAATGTTGAAGGTTTATTCATATTGGCAGAAATAAATCAATTGGGAGAGAATTTAATGGTAGCTGAAAAGTTATTGAAAAATGTAATGGCTATTGAACCATTTCATTACAGAGCTGCATTAAATTTAGCAAAGATACAATTAAAGTTAAAAAGAGCTCCTGATTCTATCGCTAAACTTTGGCGCAGAATTGCGAAAATAAATCCAACTCATCCCGATGTGAAAGCTTTTTTAAAACATTCTTTAAAACAAAAATCTGAACCATCCGAGAAAAAGGAAATTGCTAAGTTAAAAAAACCTAAAGTAAAAAAGAGTGCAGTAGATAAACTCAAGCAAAAGTTGGAAGCAACACCTGAAAAAAGGGATGCTCCGGTAGAGACTTCACATACGATAACTCAAGATGAAGAAACAATCATCGGTCCTAAACCACCATCAATAGAACCACAAAAGATAAGCGAAGAAGAATTGCAATCGTTAGATATTAGTCCACGAATGGCAACCTTCACTATGGTCAATGTGTTAAAGAAACAAAAGCTTTATCAGCAAGCAATGTCTGTGTTGAAAATGTTAGAGGAAAAGGGTGCAGATTCTGCTTTGCTTAACCAAGAGCGCCAAAATCTACAAAAATTAATTACAGAAAGCCAAAATTAAATTTATAAAGCATGTCTGCCGAGATTTTTGGGAATCGTCAAAATAAGCTAAAATCAATTTTAGCTGAGCAGGGACTTGATGGAATGCTAATCAGTAAATTGTCGAATGTTCGATATATTTGCGGTTTTACAGGATCTGCCGGGTCGTGCATAATAACGCCAAATGATAATTATTTTATAACAGATGGTCGTTATATGGAGCAATCTAAGGATGAAGTTAAAGGGTTTGAACGTTTTATCGACTATGGTACTCATATCGAAATTGCACAAAAAAATAATCTAATTTCCGAAGGATTAAAACTGGCGCTTGAAAGCGAGTCCTTGTCGGTTAGTTCATATAATCAGCTTACCGAACTATTCCCTGATGTTAAATGGGAAAGCACAAAAATGATATTAGAAAATTTGGCTGCAATAAAAGATGAAAGCGAATTGGAAGCTCTTCGAACTGCAGTTGAAATAACTGATAAAGTATTTGATGAAGTATTACAGTTATTAAAAATTGGAATTGCTGAAAAAAAGATAGCGTTAGAGTTAGAAATGCGTTATCGAAAGTATGGTGATGGCGAAGCATTCCCTTCCATAGTAGCTTCCGGTCCTAACAGTGCATTACCACATGCCCAACCCGGTGAACGCAAACTCAAAAAAGGTGATTTTGTAGTAATTGACGCAGCAGCTAAATATGCAGGATATCACGCTGATATGACTAGAACGGTTGTAATCGGTAAGGCTACCGAAAAACATTATGAAATATATGAACTTGTTAAAAAAGCGCAGCAAGCGGGCATTGATGCTGCCCAAGCAGGCGTGGCATGTAAAGCGGTTGATGATACTACACGAGCCGTTATCGCTGATGCGGGATACGGCGATAAATTCATACATTCTACCGGGCATGGCATCGGACTTGAAATCCACGCCTATCCTCGTTTAAGTCAACAAAGTGAGGAAATATTAAAAGAAAACAATGTAGTTACCATTGAACCAGGTGTTTACCTGACCGGTTGGGGTGGCGTGCGAATTGAAGATGACATCATAGTGAAAAAAGATGGGAATGAGGTGCTGAATAAGACTTCAAAAGAGTTGAGGATTCTTTAATAGCACACAGATAACATGGATTAAACAGATTTGCGCAGATTAAATAGAAAACAAATAAAAAGTCAATTTAATCCGACAACTGCCGGATATTATTGATAGAGAAATATTAATTTATGAAAGACATTTATTCTGATGCCGATTTTTATGATATTGTAAATACTCAAACCGGCGATATTAAATTTTTCCTAAAGCATGCCAAACAAATAGGTGGACCTATCTTAGAATTAGCAGCCGGAACAGGACGGATTGCAATGCCATTATTAGAAAATGGTTTTCAATATGTAGGAATTGATTTGAGTCCGGAGTTCGTTGATAGAGCTAATAAGAAAATATCTCGCTTCGCTGATTTAGGCAAGATTAGCATTGGTGACATGAGGACTTTTGATCTACAACAAAAATTCAATTTTATATTTATTGGTTTTAATTCAATATTTCATTTAATGAACGAAGATGAAATAATTTCTTGTTTAACTTGCGTGCGCAAACACCTCAACGAAAACGGCAAATTTTTAATTGATATGTTTGTTCCAAATCTGAAGTTTCTATATCGCGATGAAAATAAATATTATCCGGTTGGTGAATACAAAGATAATAATGGGAAGACCGTTATTGTGAAAGAGAAGAATAAATATGATCCACAGACCGAGATCAATCATATAACTTGGTATGCTTTTCATGAAGGAAAAGCAGAGCCGGTAATATTTAATTATAGTCATTTTATGATTTCACTGGAGAGAATCCAACGACTACTTAAAGATCGCGGGTTTATTATAGAAAACATTTTTGGTGACTACGATAAAAATCCTTTTGATGAAAACAGTAAATTGCAAATCTACATTTGTGGGAAATAGAACACGGATGACACGGATTAGACACCTACCTACGCCAATGCTTCGGCAGGCGGGGATTTGCACGGATAATTTTATTCATAATTTTATTCATATTTGAAAATGATTAAAACAATATTTTTTGACATAGGTGGTGTTTTATTAAATATACATCCTGATAGGACAATAAAACATTTGAGTGATTTTACTAAGTTATCCGAGGAAGAAATCATAGATGTTTTTCCTGAAGAAGAACATCATAGATATGAACGAGGTGAAATTTCGGGTTCGGAATTCTTTAAAGCAGTGAAAAGAGAATTGCCTATCTCAAACAATTTAACTGAAGAACAATTTTGGAAAGCTTGGAGTTTGTTAGTCGGAGAAGAGACCGAAGTTGTAAAAATTATGAATAACCTTACTACAAAACATCCTGTTTGGTTATTGTCAAATACAAATCCTTATCATATTTTGGAAGAAGAACGGTTCAAATTATTTGACAAGATAACTGGCGGTATTTATTCCTTTGAAGTAGGATCTCGCAAACCGGAAGAAGATATATATATTAAGGCTTTGGAAATTGCCGGTGTTACAGCAGAAAAATCGCTGTTTATAGATGATTTAATCGAAAATGTTGAAATGGCAAAATCATTAAATATGAATGCGATACAATTTAAATCAATCAGTGACTTGAACGAGCAGATAGGCAAATTCCTGCAATTATGATAAAAAATATTAATGATAAACAATCTATTAAACAAGTGAACAATATTATATCTAAGCCGTTAGCAAATTGAAAAAAGTTACATTATTATTTATTTTATTATTGTCCCTTTTGTTCGGTCAAGGAACATGGCAATGGACGGGTCGAGTCCATCCTGAGTTAAAATGGTCAACAATTACAACAGAAAACTTCAATATACATTATCATCAAGGCATAGAAGATATTGCAAAGGAAGGAGCATCTATAGCAGAACAAGTCCGCCCCATTTTAATGAAACAAGTGGGATTGGAATCGTTACCGCGAGTAGATATAATTTTCACTACCGAAGATGAAATAATGAATGGTTATGCTTTATGGACAAACATGACTTTTATTTGGGTCGATCAAAATGATGCAGCAATATGGTTAGAGGATGTTAAATGGTTACATCAAGTATTGTCACACGAATTACAGCATATTGTTTTATTTAATTCAATAAAAACATGGTTACCTGAACCCTGGAATTATCTGTTCTCCAAAATACCGGGTTGGTTTGTAGAAGGCACAGCAGAGTATTATACCGAAAAATGGCGTTCTTATCGTGCTGACTTATCACATAAATATCATGTATTAAAAAATAAACTTGACGAGATGGACCCGCATCACGATGGATACTCAAAAGTCTTGTATATATCAGATAGATTTGGTGATTCCACAATTACCAATGTAATCAATGACAGGAATAAAATAAAACTATTCCGATTTGATAAATCCTTTAAAAAACATACCGGAATATCTTTGAAGCAATTTGAAGAAGATTGGCGCCGCCATATGAATACTTATTATTATGGATACCGCGCTCAAAAAGAACCGATTGAGGAAATCGGTATCACAACAACCTTACCGGTAAAAAAACAATTCGGATTTGCGATAGCTTCCGATAGTCTTCATATAATTATTGCGGGAAGAAATGATAAAGATCAACGTGATATGTCATTATATTTAGCTGTCTGTGATACATCAACTAAAAAAAGAAAAAGATATGGGATTTTAAAAATATTATTTAATAGAAATAAACTTGAAAAAGAAAAAATAAAACAGTCAATAAAATGGAATTTAAAGGAAATTGATTACGGTAATTATCATCGGAAAATAGCTTGGTCACCAAACAATAAACAGGTTGTCTACTCAAAATATCATTTTGATGAAAACCAGTCAATGGTATGGGATTTACGTATATATGATTTAGAAACTAAAAAACATGAATGGATTACTGAGTCTTTCCGTGCCACTTGGCCTGATTGGTCACCTGACGGCAAGCAGATTGTTTTTGTAGCACATAAAAATTCTATATCTAATTTGTATCTTATTAAGCCTAATGGTGAGGATTTAATTCAACTGACTGATTATCAAGATGATATTCAAATTATTAGTCCGAGTTGGTCGCCTGATAGTTCTCAAATCGCTTTTGCTAAAGCGAACACAGACGGAAATATGGATATTTTTGTGTTGGATATTAGCTTAAAGGTGGAGACTCGATTAACCGATAATATAAGTGCCGAATATTTACCGATTTGGCATCCCGATAGTAAATCTATTAGTTATACTTCTCATGCCGGAACAACACCAAATATTCATACAATTGAGATAGAGACTAAACAATCAAAACAAGTTACTGACGTTGGCGATGCTATATTTAGTTGGCAGTGGACACCGAATGGCACAACTTTAACTGCTCTTACTTTAGCCGATGTCGATTCTATTAGAATTGTTCATATCAACCCTAATAGGAATATTACAACCAATCCGTTGTCACTGCGTGATACTTATACGAAATGGCGTACGGCTCATTCGGAATTTGTTTTACCAATATCAGATCCATTGAAAGAAGTAAGTTTTGTTGATAATGGAAAATATCGTTTTTATAAGCACCCACATCATTTTTTGAGTATCGCATCACCTTATTTTGACGGTAGCGGATTATTTGGTTTAACTGTTTGGACTGATGCGATGGGAAAACATATGTTACAAGCCGGCGGTGGAATATCTTGGTCGGATGGTTCAGAACCGTGGCTATTGCTGAGCTATATCAATGCCGAGCATGGACCACTATGGCAATTAAATTACTTTTATAATACTCAGTGGAGAATACGCCCTTATGATAGAAGTTTGTCGGGACTTATGGAAAAATTTGATGGTATACAGATTGCCTCACAAATTCCTTTCAATTTTCATAATTCGTTAAGTTCGAATCATATGTTATGGATGTCGTTATCCTTGCAAAAACGCACTGTTTACATACCAAGCGATGTATATGATTACGATACAAATGAGTTTATTCCTCGCAATCCGAACGAATTCCATGATTTGCCGATTCCTGAAGAAGGGAAAGAAGGTATTGTTTCACTAAACTATCGCTGGTTGAACAGGCGTCCAAGCACAAAAAATACAAGCGTTCCAAATCAAGGCTTTGGACTGCAAGGGAGTATTGATTTTGCAAATCAAAAGTTATTCGGTGATTTTAGTTATTCATTTATAAAAATTGATGGTTTTTCGAATACAAAACTTTTAGGACCACTAACTTTATATTCAAGAATAAAATCGCAAGTGATGTTTGGAAAGCCACCCGCTCAAGATTCTTTAGGATTAACAAGAGATTTCCCTATTTATTTTCCAATGGGCATTTTTGATTTCGGTATATTAAGCATACCGGAAGTTCATAACCCGCGTGGCTGGGATGGTGTTAGACTCGGAAACCGCTTGGTATTCGGTTCTTTAGAATTGCGTGTTCCATTAATACATGAATTGCCAATTAATATTTTAGGATTTTCACTTGGTTCTGTGACCGGTGCGTTAATTTCCGATTTTGGAAATGCTTGGAACGAAGGAGGACAAATGCAAGATTGGATATTTACAGCCGGTTATGAAATTAAATTTGCAATTAAAGCCGGAAATCTGCCTTTAATTAATTTTGCGTTGGGCGAAGCCCAAACAATTGAAAGTTGGAAAGAGCAAGATAATCCGCAGCAATATTTTCGATTAGCGTTAATTAATCCTTTTTAATATTTAATTAAAATAATTATTTATAATAAACCTTGTGAAGGGTGTTTATAGAAAAATTACTACACATACCAATTGAAAAAATATCATCGTTGTAAACCTTCGCAAGGTTATGTAAACAATTTGTAGCTTTGCAGGAGTATAAATCGCTAATAGCCCTTAAAGGGCTGTCAGCGATGCACTATTAATTCAATTACGAATTATTTTAATGGCAATATTTTAGTAATTTATTAAATACTAAATTTATTTTAACCAACCATAGGCACAAATCGCACGGGAAGAGAACGCTTTATTTTCACCTTACCTTTTTCATTTTTAGTAATAATGAAAAGCGACTGATCGAAAATACTACCTCCAACCGGAATTATCATTCTACCTTGCGGTGCTAATTGTTCTACTAATTTATCGGGTATTGATGCAGGAGCAGCTGTTCCGATTATTCTATCATATGGTGCATTTTCTTCCCAACCGTTTATACCATTTGCATTGTAAACTTTAATATTGTTATAGCCGAGTTCGTTCAATCTTTTACTAGCAGATTTCGCTAGTTTGGCTACATATTCCAATGAAATAACGTCTTTTGCTAATAATGATAAAATAGCGGCTTGATATCCGCAACCGGCACCAATCTCTAATACTGTGTGATGTGATTCAATTTGTAATTCATCGGTCATAAAAGCCACAATGTAGGGTTGACTAATTGTCTGCCCATGACCGATTGGCAAAGGTCCATCAAAGTAGGCTAACAGCCGTTCCAGTTTACCAATAAATAAATGTCGTGGGACGGTTGCCATCGCGTGCAGAACACGTTTATCGGAAATTCCTCTGCGACGGATTTGATTTTCCACCATTTGTAAACGATGCTGTTCAAATTTATTCATTTATTTTGATGTTCTCATCTAAATTTGCCTGTAATTTATGTAAGTTTATGAAATATCCTGCACTCAAATTTATTTTGCTTTTACCCTTGATTATTTTTAGTCAAGCCGTCGAGCCCATTTATATTACTCTAAATGGCGATATTACTAATCCTGACCAAGAAGTCTCCGGACTTGCTTGGTATAAGGATAATTTAATTTTACTTCCGCAATATCCGACAGACAGAATATATTCGATTCCGAAAACACAAATTCTTGATTTCCTTGATTTATCCCGCACTACGATATTGCCAAAAGAAATCAAGTGGAATTCGTCCGGTCTTGATAAGCGTATATGCGGTTTTGAAGGATATGAGTCAATTGTTTTTAATGATGAGACAGTTTATGTTACTATCGAAGCTGAAAAACGTAATACTAATCATGGTTTCATCGCACGTGGAATTATTGATAGTATTAAAAATGAAATTATAATTAATAAAAAAAGTCTAAAGAAAATTAAAACACCGGTTATGCTTAGTAATATGACTTATGAGACTATATTAATAAATAATAATTCTGTGATAACTATTTATGAGGTGAATTCTGCGAAAGTTAACAAATCACCGGTTTATCATCAGTTTGATAAAAATTTAAAATCAGATATTAAAAAACCATTCCCTTTTACTGAATATCGCATTACCGATGCGACTGAGATTGATGACGAATGTAAATTTTGGGTGATAAACTACTTTTGGCCCGGCGATTTCAAGTTACTAAAGCCGGATTTGAATTACCCAATTACGAAAAAGAAAGACATAAAACCGGTAGAACGATTATTAGAATTTCAAATTGTTGATGGGATAATTATTAGGACAGAAACTCAACCGATTAACATTAAACTGTCTGAGTTCGGCGACTCGCGGAATTGGGAAGGTATTGTACGATTAGACGATAAGGGATTTCTAATTGTTACGGATAAATTTCCCGGAACCGTATTAGCGTTTGTGCCGTTGCCAAATTAATTGCTTAAGCGTTATTATTTTTCTGTTTCTACATCAAATCCAATATGAGATTCAAATGGACTGGGGAAATCAAAATCTTCTACACCTGGGAAATGCACAATTGATGTAATCAATGGCCATTGTATCAACAGCGAACCGGTAACAGATTGATACATCGGACGTTTTGGTTTTTCCCCTTTCGCTGTTTTTAATTTGGGAATTTTAAAATTTGAGAATTCAACCCATATTCCAAAATCATCGTAGCCAAGTGCTTTAACATAAATTGTTTTTTGAGTTACACCAATTTCTGCTAATGCTTCTGTATTAGCAAGAATCAGTAATACAACATCGCCAATAATATTCTTCATTTTCATCATTTCAGTTTTTTTCATAGTTACCTCATTAAATTATTTGTTGTTGATTTTATAAATTATAGTTAAGAATTCTTCTTCCAATAAAATCTTTATGCCCAATTTCTGCGCTGTTTTTAATTTACCGCCTGCTCCGGGTCCGGCAACGAGATAATCAGTTTTTGAGCTAACCGAACTGCTCACTCGTCCACCTAGTTTTTGGATAAGTTCCTTTGCTCTTGAGCGAGTTAGTGTTTCCAAACTACCGGTTAAAACAAAAGTTTTTCCTTCTAATATTTGCGCTGTAAGCGACAAATCAGGCTTCGCAATATTTATACCATTAGCGATACTTGATAATACCACATTTTTGTTGTCTCGATCTTTCCAAAATTGGACAATTCCTTTAGAAACAATAGGACCAATTTCAAAGATATTGTCTAATTCATCGCGTTGCGCGTTCATAAAAGTATGAATATTAGCATTAAAGTGCTTTTCCAAGATTTTGGCGATATGTTCTCCTACATTTCGAATTCCAAGTCCATATACAAACCTTGCAAATGTTGTGTTTTTGGAATTTTCTATTGCCGATAATATATTTTTTGCTGATTTATCGGCCATTCGATCAAGATTTGCGAGATCATCATATTTTATAGTAAATATTTTATCCACTGAGGATAGAATCTTTTTATCAACTAGTTGCTCAACGAGTTTTTCTCCGAATCCGTCAATATCTAATGCATTGCGCGAGATAAAGTGCTCTATTCTACCTTTTATTTGAGCAGGACACGATAGATTCTGACAACGCATTACAGCTTTATCTTCTGATCGGTACACTTTATGTCCGCAAATCGGGCAAGTACCTGGTATTTGATATTTTTCTGTTTTTTGCGGTCTTTTATCAATTATTACTTTAACAATTTTAGGGATAACATCACCAGCTCGCTCAACAAGAACGGTATCGCCAATTCGAATATCTTTGCGGTCAATTTCATCTTGATTGTGTAATGTTGCATTGGTTACCGTTACACCCCCAACTTGTACCGGTTCTAATCTTGCCACTGGTGTTATAGCACCGGTTCTGCCGACTTGTACATCAATATTTTTAATGATAGTGGTTACTTGTTGTGCTTTAAATTTTCCGGCAATTGCCCAGCGTGGAGAACGACTGCGAATGCCTAAAGTCTCTTGTAATGAAAAAGAATTGACTTTATAAACTGTACCATCAATATCGTAGGGCAAGTTGTTACGTTTTGATTCCATATCATGATGATATTTCAGTATCTCATCAGCACCAAATATATTCTTAATGTGAGGATTGACAGGGATTCCCCACGTTTTTAATGCTTCGAGGAATTCCATGTGTGTCTCAAATGCGATACCCTCAATTGTTCCAGGTTGGTAACAAAATATTGAAAGGGGTCTTTCTGCAGTTATCCTTGAATCAAGTTGCCGCAAACTACCGGCAGCAGCATTCCGTGGATTTGCAAATAGTTTATCACCTTGTTTTTCTTGGTTGATATTCAATTCATTAAAACCACTTTTTGTTATAAACACTTCACCGCGAACTTCAAGAATGGATGGAATTGGATGATTTCCATGTCTTAGCCTTAACGGAATTGCGTTAAGGGTTTTTAAGTTTTGAGTTATGTCTTCACCTGTTATGCCATCACCGCGTGTGGAACCATGCGTAAATACACCATTTTTATAAACAAGCTCAACACCGATACCATCTAATTTTGGTTCGGCGATATAGTTAACGTTACTGTTTGTCTCTAACAATTTCTGCACGCGTTTATCAAATGCTATCAGTTCTTCGTCGATCATAGCGTTTGCTAACGATTGCATGGGAATAGTATGCTGTATTGTACCGAATTCTGTTAATGGCGCTGCCCCGATGCGTTGGGTAGGCGAATCCGGTGAAATCAACTCAGGATGGGTGTTTTCTAATTCTTCTAATTCATGTAATAGCTTATCATATTCGCTGTCGGAAATAATTGGATCATTCAGTACATAATAGTGATAATTATGATCATTTATTTCTTCTCGGATTTTTAATATGCGTTTAGCAAAATCCATAATTATACTGACTATAAATTTTGTAAATACTCATTAATAAATGATTCTACATTGAACAAGTCTGCCTCAACAGGCTTAAAGGTTTTATGATGGTATAATCCTGTTCCATCAAGAGAATACAACTTAACGTATTCATCGCGTTTGGCGACAATATCTTTTAAAGCCGATACCAGTGCATTAACATCCTCTTTGGTACTGTAAATACCAAATGATGCTCTCACCATTCCTGCTTTAACCTTTAATTCTGAATTAATATCAATCTCGTTTAAATCAATTCCTGTATCGAACAGTTCTTCGATTATCATTTCTTTTACGTAAGGGTGAGCGCAGAAGCACTCATTGCGAACGGCAATATTATGATAATCATTAAGGATTGCCGCAACTAAACCATGATCCAATCCACGAATATTAAATGAAATAGAAGCTGCCCTGGGACAAAGCGAGCAATTCGTCTCGCCATAGATTATTACATGTTCAATTTGTTTTATTTGATTCAAAGCGTTGGTAATCAAGGAAGTTTCATCTTCATAGATAAATTCCATACCAATTTTATCTAATACATCAATTGCGGCTGCTAAACCAATTGCGCCGGGAATATTTGGTGTTCCAGCTTCCTCACGATCAGGAAATTGATCAGTAATTGTATATCTATCAACATGAACCTGATCAACCATTCCTCCGCCAACTTCTTCCGGTTCCATAGAGCTTAAAATATCTTTTCGGCAAATCACAACACCGGGTGATCCGGGTACATAAGTCTTGTGACCGGAAAAAACAAATGCATCGATATTTCTAAGTGGATTGGAATGACCACTAATTTGTACAGGAATATGCGCTGCCATTTGTGCGCCGTCGACTAAAATAAGTGCCTGGTATTTATGAGCTAATTCTGCAATATCATAAATTGGATTAATAATGCCGGTAACATTGCTGACGCCGGTCATAGCAATATAATTTATTCTATCTTTATATTGTTCTAATTTCTCTTTAAGTATCTCCATATTAATACAACCCGGTTGTCCCTCATGGTTATCGAGCGGTATATGAACTACTTTTCCCGCATGTTTGCGATGCGGCAGATCATTGGAATGATGTTCCATTAGAGATACTAACACAACATCTCTATCGGGTTGAAAATCGCGGAAGACACGCGCCATACGATTTATTCCTGCCGTAGTGCCACTACCAGTAAAAAAACAGGCGTATTTTTCAGCATCTGCTTTTATAAAGGACAAAATCCTTTCATGTGCCCACCGGTAATTTTTTGTAGCAGTTTTTGCTGAAAAATGTAAAAGACTATGTGTATTGGCATAATGATCATAGAAAGATTCAATACCATTATAAGCGGCTTTCATCATTAAAGTGGAAGCGGTAGAATCCAAATAAATGCGTTTGGTTTTTTTGCCATCTACACGAGTATATAAAGTGTCTAGACCAATAAAATCTGATTGAATATTTTTGAAATATTTTTGTGAATTATCCATATTCAAATTTACAGTAATTTTATACAATTCACACGATTGGGTTATTCTAAATGAAATAATAATATTTTATAATTATGATTTAATTTTAGTAAATTAGTATAATATGGCAGTGTTTATAAAAAGGGAATACGATTATGCAATTCGTATTTGCGCCTATTTAGCAGGTTTCAATAAAAAAGAACACAAATCTGTACCGGAAGTTTCTAAGAAACTATATCTAACAGTACCCTTTACAACCAAAATAGTTCACAAATTGAAAAATAATAATGTTATTGAGACTATTCAGGGCAAATATGGTGGTATTAGACTAAAGGTTTCTCCAAACAAGCTTTCTTTCTATGATATACTGTATGCAATGGGATTTGATATGACTATTAATGAATGCTTAAAAAATCCCAGTATATGTCCGCTTATTGATTATTGCAAAGTTCATCGGTTCTTTTTATCTCAAGAGGATATGATTATAGAGACTCTAAAGAGTGCAACAATTAATAATTATATAATAACAGATGAAGAACTAGCTTAATTTTAGTTATTAAGTTCCTATTTTTTTTATTACCTATATATTTAGATTATAGCCTGTCAATTGAATAATTGGAGGTCTATATGAAGTTAATACGGTCTTATCTTCTAATAATTATAGCTGTTTTATTTGTAACAAATATAATTTTCGCTCAAGCCTATAATAATCCTGAAAGTGCGGTTTATGATGCCGTAAACGATAGATATCTCATCTCTAACACGGGAAATGGTGACATAATCTCAGTACCACGACTAAATCCGAGTAATCTCAGTTATTATAAGCAAGGAGCTGCTAAATCAATTCGTGGCCTTACTATTTCAGGAACTACACTATATGCTGCATCAACCGCGAATGACGATTCCCAAGTTCTTCTGGCAATAATTATGGCTACAGGAGTGGTTCAAAAGAATATAACAATTATCGGCGGTGATTTTGTAAATGATGTAACAGCAGATGCAGCAGGTAATGCTTATTTCTCTGATAATAACAATATATATAAATTTGATCCAACAACGGGTACTTATACGACATTACTAGCAAATGCCGGAGCTAATGGATTATTGTATGATGTTGCAAATAATAGATTATTATTTACAGATGATAGACCCGCCACAGGTTCAGCGATATCTGCCATAGACTTAGCTACAAATAATGTAACAACGCTTATAACAAATGCTGGTTTTCAGTCGCTAGATGGCATAACTGTTGACCATCTTGGGAATTATTATGTGTCTTGTTGGAGCCAACCGAATCAAGTCTATCGATATGATTCAAATTTTACACCAGCATTGACGACTGTAGCATCAACAGGACATGATGGTGTGCCACACAATGGAGTAGCAGACATTTTCTATGACCAAATTAATGATATTTTAGTTGCACCAAATATGAATGCAAACACGGTTGATTTTATTCCGTTTGCCCAATTATCAACATATAATAATGAAATAAGTATTCCAACAGAATTTCAATTACACCAAAACTTTCCGAATCCTTTTAATCCGAATACTACAATTTTTTATGATGTGAGTAAGGAATCCAATGTTAAGATAAGTGTATTTGATCTTTTAGGTAGAAATATTGTTACATTGGTTGATCAAATCGAATCGTCGGGCAGTAAATCAATTAATTGGGAAGGCAGAGATTTTGCAGGTAATTTGGTAAATGCAGGTGTTTACATCTATCAGATTGAAGTAGAAGGATTTATTCAGACCAAGAAAATGGTTCTGCTTAAATAATAGTTTATTGATTAAGGGCAATTCGCTTTTATTGAATTGCCCTTAATATTTTTAATAATGTATTATGTAAATATTATTTCAGCACCGGCAGATTTTTCATAAAATTCGCTAACAGTCATAATTTCTTTTACTTGCGGAACAAAATCATCCATTTTTAATCCGTACATATCAACCGTCATTTTACAGGCATATATCTCAGCACCAGCATCGTCGATCATTTCGAGGAACTCGCCAACAGGGGGAACATCCAATTTTTCCATTTCACGTTTCATTAGCCAAGTTGCAAAATTGGATACTCCTGGTATTGCTCCAATTATTGTTGGGAAGGGCATAGTAATCGGCATTTTCAACATCGGCATCGCCAAGTTCAGCGCGGCATTGCCGACAGTTGCTACTTTAAGATTGTTGTGAGTTTTCTTTATAATTGCATTTAGTCCAAAAAATGTAAAGAAAATAGATGCTTCAATGCCTTCCATACGAGCACCATTAGCTAGTATCAATGCCGGATAAACTTCTTCTAATCCACCCTTAGCGCAAACTAGTGAGACTCTTTTTATTGGGTCGGGTTTATTCATGATTTTCTCCTTTTTATATGCAACCGTGAGGTTTTGTAATACCTGCGATAAAGGCTGCTTTTTTAGCTGGTCCACCAGGGAAGAGTTGATATAACTCTTTGGTTGAAACACCGCTTTGTTTATTTAATTTACGAATTGAAGGGCCAGTGCCATTTTCTTCAAATTCTTTACGCATATATTCGATAACAACGTAATGCCGATCAGTTAATTCCTCAATTTCTTGTTCCTTGGCAAGTATAACGGCCATTTCTATATTCCATTGAGTATGATCAGCCATATATCCATCCTCATCAATCTCTACAGTAATCCCGGCAATTTCTCTTGTCGCCATATTTAACTCCTTTATTTATTTTTGATTCTTTTTTCTTCTGTAATTTTCTTTAAAAAGGTAATCACAAAACCAATTCCCTTTTTCATTTCTGGTGTATTTAATTCACGCATCACTTTCCAAATAGAATACTGGGGCGCATCTTTTGGATCAAGGCTCTGATAAATACTAACAGCATTATTAAGTGCTGCTAACATATCAGGCTGTGTTAACCTTTTAACAGTCTCAAGTATTGTAATAACATTATCGCCAAGCATTTTGACATTCTCTTCAGAAAAATGTTCAACGACGCGATCTGCTACATTCATTAACTCTTTAATAAATTGAAAATATCCCTTTTGGTCGAATTCGTCTAATTTTTCTAAAGTGGTATTAAATAATTCTTTGCTTATAGGTTTTGCATCTTCAAAGAAATCAAGGGCGCTCTCAAATTGTGTCATCACATTTGTAATATTGCGAGTATTTTGCAATATCTTTTTGAGAAGATGTAAGAAATCACCTGTTTGTACAAATGGTGCGATATCTTCAAGCTCCACAATTGCAGTATTAAAAACGTCCTTAGCAATAACAGTTAAATCTTGCTTTAACTCATTCAGTTCTTCTCTTTGCCTGCGAACTACAGCTAATTCTTCAGATATAAGATCTAACTTCTTATCAATTGAATGTAATTGTAATTCTAAATTTTGATTAGTCATTCTATTTTCTCTTACCTGCCATAAGCATTTGTGATTCAATCGGCAGTTCAGCTCCGCGTAATAATAAATTCCAATACATCCAACGGAACATTATTTTTCCGTAGTGGTTCATTTTTGTTTCTTCTAAAAGTGAGAACGGACCCACTCCCGGCAGGGGATATTTCCCCGGCAAAGGTTCTGTATCATAGTTAAAGTCTATTAGAATACCCTTCCCGAAACCGGATTCGATGTAACAATTAGCGTGCCCATCAAATTTTGCTCTTAATGGTCTTCCTTCAATTGCACTAAGGAAATTATCATATAATACATCTGCTTCAAAATGCGCTACTGAGCCTGCTTTTGAACTTGGTAAATCGGTGGCATCGCCGATTATAAAAATATTTTTATGATTTTTAGAGAGCAGTGATTGTTTATCGGTGGGTACAAAATTTAATTCATCACCCATTCCGGAACGCGCAATTAATTCATCACCCATATTGGTTGGGATAGTAACTAAAAGATCGTACGGCACTTCTTTTTCATCCCATGATATAATTTTATTATTTTCATGATCAACGCTACCGGTACTAAAATCAGGTACAAGTTTGATATTTTTCTTGCTTAAAAAATCGCCGAATACTTTTGAGGCACGAGGTTTTGTAAAAGCACCATCCAAGGGTGTAACAAATGAAATTTCTACTTTGTCACGTATGCCCTGTTCTGTAAACCACCAATCTGCTAAAAATACGAATTCAAGTGGTGCCACCGGACATTTAATTGGCATCTCTGTAATATTCAGTACCATTTTTCCACCTTCCCAATATTTAAGAAAGTGTGCCAAGCCCATTGCACCTTCAATTGTATAAAAATCGAATATATTTTTGTACCATCCTTTTTTCGTCAAGCCCTCTGTTTCATCAGGATTAATCTTGCAACCTGTAGCAATTATTAGGTAATCATAGTTCAACACTTTTTGATTTGTTAAGATAATTTTATTTTCCTTTGGTTCTATCTTGTTAATTGAATCGAATAAAACTTCAACACCGGAAGGGAAAAAGTCTCGTTTGGGTTTTATCACATCCTTTTTATTATAAATACCAAATGGTATAAAAAGAAATCCCGGTTGATAGTAATGTGTTTCGTATTGGTCAACTATGGTTATATGCCACTCATCTTTATCCAATACCGGTTCTAATTTATTAAGGATCATTGTTCCAGCGGTCCCGGCACCCAAAATGACTAATTTTTTCATATAATTATTCTACCTTTTAAATATTTTATTTGTTAATGTTTTTTCTTTTTCTAATTTCTTAAAAATTGATTTTAAATCATTACATTCTTCCGGCAATCGATAAACTTCACAAATACGACAATCTATGTTTTGACAAGTAGGTCCTTTGACCGATACCTGCCAACACGGTTGAGTTAATGATGTATACGCATCACATTGTTCGCAATCGGATTCAGTACAGGGCTTTATGAGCCAACATGGTACAGCAGCAAAAAGTGCTTTGATACCAGCAATGTTAAGACCGTATTCATCTAAGTATTTTCGAATACATAGAATTCTTTGGATATCAACTTTGGAATACAATCTTCGATTAGCGGGTGTTTTATACGGAATAATCAGACCTAAATCAACATATTGCCTCAGTGCATAGACTGAAGTACCCGTTAATTCTGCAGCTACCCTCAATGGATATAATGGTGCCGTTGGATTTTCTATTGAATTACTATTCATTTTATTATTTCTGTAACCATCAATGCCGATATTCTGCTGTATTCACAACAGAAATTAATAACAATAATTACCACATACAAGACAAAAGGGTCTTTAATTTATATTTTATTAGTATTTTTTCTATAAAGTAAAATGTAGAAATTCTACTATGTCAGAAGTGATATTATCAGTAAAAAACCTTTCAAAATCCTTTGGTAAGCGAAAAGCGGTAGATGGTTTATCATTTGATATTAAAATCGGTGAAATATTTGGTTTTTTAGGTCCGAATGGGGCGGGGAAATCAACTGCTATTAGGGCAATGTTGTCTCTCATAAAACCTGATAGCGGTGATATTGAAATATTTACTAAATCAGTTCGAAAATACCACAATTCAGCATTGCAGGGAGTTGGCGCATTAGTTGAACGTCCCGATTTTTATGAGTATTTATCAGCGTACAAAAATTTATCGCTATTAGCGACGATGGATAATGTCTCGAAAACTAGAATTGGTGAAGTGTTAAAAATCGTTGGATTAGCTAACCGTAGAGAAGATAAAGTAAAAGCATTTTCTCAAGGAATGAAACAACGTTTAGGAATTGCTCAAGCATTATTAAGTAATCCAAAATTGTTAATATTGGATGAACCCACAAATGGCCTTGATCCGCGTGGTATGAAAGAGGTGCGAGGTTTAATACAAAAATTAGCTCAAGAGGGTATCACCATACTATTATCATCTCATTTATTGCACGAAGTGGAACAGACCTGTACTACGATGGCCATAATTAATTTAGGGAAGTTAATAAAGATCGGCAGTGTGCATGATTTGCTTAATGAGTCTGATACATTTATAACTGAGATAAAAGCAAAACCCCTTAAAAAAGCTTGGAAATTATTAAAATATTCGAAATTAATTTCATTTGTTGAAGAAAATAATGGGATTTTCAAAGTAAAAATTGCAAATAAAGATTTAAGTAAATTGACCCACGACTTAATAAAAGCTGATATCGATGTTTCAGCTATTATTCCACGAACATCATTAGAAGATTATTTTTTATCACTTACCGGAGATAGTATTTAAGATGTTAATTAAGCTGATTGGTATAGAGATAATTAAAATTTTTGGTAAAAAACGCAGTTTACTTGGGTTCTTGGCTTTGGCAATTCTTATGCCACTAATAATTTGGGGATTTTCTAAAGGTGCTACAGGAATTGAGCAAGATATTGTACGTCAGTTAGAAGGTTCATTCATAATTGTTGGCTCGGTATTTAACGGGTTTTTAGTAACGTACATTACTATGAATTTTTTATGGGTACACATCCCGTTTTTGATAATGCTTGTGGCAGGCGATGTTGTCGCTGGTGAAGGCGCTGCGGGTACATTTAGAATTACACTGATAAGAAGAATATCTAGGTTTCAGATTTTACTCGCAAAATTAATTGCGACATATTTTTACACGATTATACTTATAACATTTTTTGCAATAATGAGTCTCGGCTTAGGTTCTTTATGGCTCGGAATTGGTGATTTAGTAGTATTTGATGAGGGAATTTTAATACTACCGCAGGAGATGGCTTGGGTACGATTTGCGCTTGCTTTTGTATTCGCAACTTTTGTCATGTTAGTAGTAACAACATTATGTTTTATGTTCTCATCAATGGTCAACAACGGTATTGGTCCAATCATTGGCGCGATGTCGATAATAATAATAGGATTGGCGATAGCAAATATTCCGATCGATATATTTGAGAAAATAAGTCCTTATATTTTCACATCATATTTCGATATTTGGCAAAAGGCATTTTTCGATCCGGTCCCATGGAGAGATATTGGAAATGACGCAATTATTTTAACAATTTATATGTTAGTATTTATAATTATCAGTACTGTACAATTCATTCGAAAGGATATTTCAACTTAATGAAACAACTCGCTACACATTTATTAATTTTTATGTTATTTAGCAATATAGTTGCCCAAGATAAGGATAAATACTCAATTAGTATATTCCCCACGGCTGATTCTGTTTTGGATAGTCTGGAACAAAATTATAATCGCATTGAAGATTATTATGTCCGTATCGAAATATCGATCAAAACACCAATATTAAGAATGCCAAGAAAACGTGTTAATTTTTGGTTTAAGCAACCTAATTTAACAAAAGTGGAGACAAAAGGATTTGCCGCAATTCCTAAGTCGGGAATGATATCCTCACCAATTGATTTATTTGATAATCTTATTAATGTTTCGGTAATAGGTGCTGAATATTATAATGGTAAACAAGTTTGGATATTGCATGGTAATTTAAAACCGGATTCACTAATGTTTGGTAAAATGGGTAATATTGACAAGAAGTTAGATTTGTCGATGAAACTTTGGGTTGATCGCAACATCTGGACATTGATAAAGTCTGAAACGTGGATGGATACTGTAAAAGTTGTGGAAATACAATCAGAATATAAATCATTTGAAGATGGTATTAATTTACCAAAAGAAACAATTATCAAATTTGAATACTCTGGAGGATTGCCTTCCGGAGTGGAAAAAACTTTTGGCGCAAGACATCAATTTGGCGGTATGCAAGACGATTCATTAGAAAAGGATTTATCAGGGATGATTACATTAAAATTTTCTGATTATAAAGTGAATCAAGGTATTGAGGACATTTTTTTCGAAGAAGAAGTGTCTGAATAATTAAAGAACCGATTTAATATTATCTATTTGAAATTTTGCTTGGGTGTAACCTTCTTGTATTGAACGCTCGGCCTGATCAAAATCGAACATCTTTAAATCCCCTAAGCGCGGTTGAATTAATATATCAGGCGGATCCATAGCGAGATTGATTCTGGAAATCTGTTCTTGCATGATGCCAAGTGAAGTACCCATAACATCAAGAATATTTGGTGATTTTATGGAACTGGAAAACCAACGATTGATTTGTGATTTAACGGCTTTTCCCGCTGAATTGTACTGCGCTGAAATGCGCGCCATTAATTCGTTTCTTTTTTTATTTGGCATTATTGCTTTAGTTGATTGCTTTGATGGTTTATAATCGTGACTTACAAGATCAGAGTTCAGGTCAACGGCTATAACAAAATCAGCGCCCATATTACGGACAGCGCTTACAGGTATGGGATCAACTAATCCGCCATCCACTAACCATCTATCACCACGTTTCACAGGAGTAAAAACCCCCGGCACTGAAACACTCGCCCGTATTCCCTCAATTATATTTCCTGAATCTATTATTACTTTCTTTCCGGTTTTTAGATCGGTGGCGATCATTTTTACCGGTATTTTAAAATCATCAAAGGTTTTTGCGTCTGTATGAATTGAAAACAGGTCATGTACTTTTTTACCATCCATAAATCCTGATTTTGGAAATACGACATCAAAATACGAGATAACTTTTTTCCAATCCATTTGGAGAGCAAATTCTTTTAGACTAGCTAAATCGCCGGTGGCGTAAACTGCTCCGACAAAAGCGCCGACACTTGTACCTGCTACGCAATGAATTGGAATTCCGGCTTCTTCAATGGCTTCTATTGCTCCAATATGTGCCCACCCACGAGCAGAACCGCTGCCTAAAACCAAACCTATTTTTTTGTGCTTAAACATTAGCATAAAATTAGCGAAATTTCGCCCCATATTAAATATACTATGGAACGAATTAGAAAAAATATAGCACTAAAGACAATCGGCTGTAAATTAAATTTTGCAGAAACGTCAACTATATCTCGTGATTTTGCCAATCGGGGATTTATGGTTGTGGATTTTGGTGAGTCTGCTGATGTCTATATAATAAACACCTGTACTGTTACCGCCAATGCCGACAAGGATTGCCGGAAAGCTGTTCGCCAAGCTGTACGTAAAAATCCTAAAGCCTTCATTGCTATGGTTGGTTGTTTTTCGCAACTAAAACCGGAAGAAGCTAACTCTATTCCCGGAGTTAGCACAGTATTGGGCAATGATGAAAAATTCAATGTATTTAAACATTATCAAGCATTTATAAATAATACCAATGAATTAGAATATCACAGTCATACAGATAGACTGAATGATTTTCACGCATCGCACTCTGCCAGCGAACGAACGAGAACATTTCTTAAAGTACAAGATGGGTGTGATTATGAATGCACATATTGTACGATTCCCTTAGCTCGCGGAAAAAGCCGAAGTGCTAATATCGTAAATACGATGCAGCAAGCGCAAGAAATTGCTAAAACGAATACAAAAGAAATTGTGTTAACCGGCGTAAACACCGGTGATTTTGGAAGAGGTACAAATGAATCATTTTTTGATTTAATTAAGGAATTGGATAAATTAGAAAACATTGACCGCATTAGAATTTCTTCGATAGAGCCTAATCTATTAACCGGTGGAATGATTGATTTCATAGCAGAATCAAGACTATTTGTACCACATTTTCATATTCCACTACAATCTGGTTCAAATAAGGTATTGAAAGATATGCGTCGCCGGTATCGGCGTGAATTATATGCTGAAAGAGTTGAAATAATTAAAGCTGTTATGCCGGATTGCTGTATTGGAGTCGATGTGATAGTCGGGTTTCCAACCGAAACAGAAAAAGATTTTCAACAAACTTATGATTTCATAAATAGCTTAGATGTATCATATTTACATGTGTTCTCATATTCTCCGCGCGACAATACAAAAGCTTTATTATTCGAAAATGTAGTATCTCATCAACAGAAAGTAGAGCGTAGCAAAATATTGCACAAATTATCGGATGAAAAACGATATACATTTTATAACAGATTTATCGGTGAAAGAAGAAAAGTGCTATTTGAATCGTACTTTGATAATAAAATACAAGGACATACCGACAATTACATTAAAGTTATGGTGAAAGGAAATGCTGAGATGGTAAATACAATTATACCAATTAAAATGATTAAGATTAAAAATAATGGTTATATGTTAGGAGAACATGAATAATTTACCCCTCTTAATCTCCCCTCAAGGGGAGACATGCCCGGAGAGAAATTTATGTCCCCCTTTGGAGGAGGATTTAGGGGGAGGAATAAAACATAAATGATTCAATTAGACAATATATCAAAAGAGTATCCGGACGGAATTTTATTTAGCAATGTATCATTGCTGATAAAAAAAAGCATGCGTATTGGTTTGGTTGGTCCAAATGGATCCGGTAAGACAACTCTATTACGTTTAATGCTTGGTATAGAATTTCCGGATAAAGGCACCATTCAGAAAAATAAGGGTCTTTTAATTGGATATTTACCGCAAGATATAATTATTGGTACAAAGCGGTCAATCCTCAATGAAGTGCTAGATTCTTTTCCTGAAATAAGAGATATTGAAAATAGAATGGAAATTGTTTCATCGGAAATAGCAAGCAATCCAAACGATACAAAAAAACTTAAGATACTTGGCGATCTGCAACAGCGATTTGATGGCCTTGGTGGCTGGTCTATTGATAAGAAAGCAAAGGAAATCTTGGGAGGTCTTGGTTTTACGGAAGATCAATTCCAAAGGAATCTGGATACATTCAGCGGTGGCTGGCGGATGCGTGTCGCTTTAGCGGGAATTTTATTAAAAAATCCTGATGTATTATTTTTCGATGAACCGACCAATCATCTTGATTTAGATGCAACGATATGGTTGGAAAGTTTTCTTGCTGCTTGGAAAGGCAGCTTAGTAATGATTAGCCATGATAGGGAATTTTTAAATAAATCTGTAAATAATATTATTGAAATTGATCAAGCCAAAGTAATATTATATAAAGGTAATTACTTAAGCTATCGTAAGCAAAAACAAATTAGGATAGAGCAACAGCAAGCAGCGTATTCTAATCAGCAAGATACGATAGCCCAAACCAAACGTTTTATAGAGAGATTCCGTTATAAAAATACCAAATCAAGACAAGTACAAAGCAAGATCAAGCTATTAGAAAAGTTGGAGTTGATCGACGAGCCAACTCAAAATAAAAAACATATAAATATTCGAATATCTCAACCGGCTCGGAGCCCATTAAAAGTTGTCAGTTTAAAAAGTGTAAGTAAAAATTATGGTGATATTTCCGTGTACAAGAATCTTAATCTTGAGATAGAAAGAGAACAGACAATTGGCTTAGTTGGTCATAACGGGGCAGGGAAATCAACTTTATTAAAAATGCTTGCTGGCGTTGAGCCGATTTCCTCTGGCGTGTTACGATATGGAAAGGATGTTACTACAGCTTATTTTGCTCAACATCAATTAGAGATACTTGACCCAAACATAACAATATTTGAATCATTACAAACAGTGTCAAGTGGTAAAAATGAAACAGAAATCAGAAGTTATTTAGGAAGTTTTTTATTCTCAGGTGATTCAGTCGACAAGCTTGTTAAGGTACTTTCAGGCGGAGAAAAATCGCGTTTAGCGCTTGCTAAAATACTAATTCAACCAGCCAATTTATTACTATTGGATGAACCTACAAACCATCTTGATATGATTTCGCGTGATGTGGTTGAAGCGGCATTAAAGAATTACACTGGAACAATTGTTTGTATTTCTCATGACCGACATTTTTTAAATGAAATAACTAATACGACCTATGAAATTAATAGAATGTTGGAGCATAGCGGAAATCCCGCAGAATGCGGGAGCGAAGTTGTAGCATATGCCGGAAACTATGATTATTATATCTGGAAAAAAGAATCCGGGATTGATAAAAATAGTGACGCTGAAAGGATTAAGAAACCTGCAACTAAAAATAAATCTAACTATAAAGAGCAAAAAAGGATTGCCAATAGAATTAGGGTATTAAAACGAAAACTTGAGGAGACTGAAGAAAATTTAGAAAATATTAAAATTGAATTACTTAATCCTGAAATTAGTCCTGATATACCAGAAAATGCTAAACGATTATATGATTTACTTGAAAAAGATTTAAAGCAAAAATTTAAACGTCAATTTTCAAAGTCATGGTTTTCAAAAGAAAAGAAACCATTATTTAAAGATAGGTTTAACTATGAAAGAAGTTATGATGATTAAAAAAAGGTGATAATTAC
>JAUWFQ010000138.1 GCA_030606865.1 bacterium | reverse complement strand
GTAATTATGTCATCGCCGTCTAATAATTTACGATCGGATAATTCCTCAACTTCCATTACGGCGTTAAGAACACCTTTGGTAACATCCTCAAATGGCGCTTCTACGGTTGTAGGCGCTTCACCACGAAATTTTAAGCGATATTCATCTCCAACTTTTTCTATTAAAATTGCTTTTGTTGTTGTACTTCCACAATCCGTTGCCAAAATTGATTTTAATTCCATTAGTTACCTTAATTAATAATATAAATTTAGAAAAATATACACCAAAGGACTTGCAATTATTAATGAATCAAATCTATCTAAAACGCCGCCATGTCCTAATAATAATATTCCTGAATCTTTTACATTTGCATCACGTTTGAATAGTGATTCAACGAAATCACCTGTTTGACCAAAAACACCTGATATAACTGATAAAATTATTATTTGCACAATATCCAAGTCAAACCGAAGAAATCCTATCTTATCCATCACAATATAAGTTATAAATGCAAAAATCAGTCCTGCTACGCTGCCAACTATCGTTTTATTTGGACTAACTCTTGGATATATCTTCTTTTTCCCAAATTTTTTCCCGGCTATATACGCCGCCGAATCACATATCCATATACTAATGAACAATGCAAATGTAAAATGGGTTTCATTAACCGAATCAAAATTTCGGATACCGATTAGTGCTCCCACTAACAACGGTATATATAAAATACCGCCGACTGTAATATTGAAATTTTCGGTAGGATTTGGTTTATTACGGAATAATTCAATAAATAATACAAGCATTATTAATGCAACAATCATGGAGAATACATATATTATATCTATCTTTGGTTGATCGTAATAAAAATAAGCAATAAATAACGATGCTAATAAACCAATCCAAATAATAGGATGTGTGTTTTTTAATTTAGCAATTTGATAGTATTCAAATAATGCTAATAACATCACTGCTGTTATAAATAGTGCAAACCAAATACTACCAAGCCATATAAAAAGGAGTATTCCGGGAATACCTAAAATACCAACTATTGATCGATTTGATTTTATTGTCACGATTGTCGTTTAAATAAAGGCGAAAAGTACAGATTCTTACAAATTGTTTCCAATGCTATTTTAATAATTTGATCAATATTTTAGTACTATGAATTTCTGTTAAAACGTAACATGTTGAAAATTCCGATTTATCGGGGTTACTTCTCAATAATTAATATTATTAAACCATTATAGATACTTCAGTCACTTCGCTCCATCGAGGATGACAACACCAATTCCCCAATCAACCATTCCACCATTCTACCATTCTACCCTTCGGCAATTTCTTTACTGGTATACACTTCCAATGATTCCCTTAATACTTTTAATTTAATTGGAGTGCTCCCAATTGTCTCACCATCAAGATTTAGAGGATCATGTTTATCAGGAATAATTGAATAACTATCAACTTGACGATACTCAAGTATATCAGCATTTATATGATCACCGGTAAAAATCTTTGGGAATAGATTTAGCATTTGCTTCCTTGTGGCATCTCTTACTATTAATATATCAATTAATCCATCATCGAGTTTTGCTTTTGGTGCCATTTTCATTGCGCTTCCGGTGAATTTTGTCATGCTTCCTAAGATAAATATGAATTTTTCATCATATACTTTATCATTGAACGATAGCTTGGCGTGCCTAAGCTTATGACTCATTATTTCCATTAACGCGGAATATGTATAGCGGTTTTCCCCCATCCATCGTACTCCGTCTGCTCGCAAATTGATATCGGTGATCATACCCCATCCAACTATATTAAAAGCATATACAATTTTATGCTCCATTTTAATTTCTGCTAAATCGATTTTTTTGGTATATCCTTTTACAATCCATTTTGCTGCGACCATTGGTTCTAAGCAATTAAAATCATGCATTAGAGAATTTCCCGTACCTGCTGGAATTAATCCGATTGGAATACGTTTATTATCTTTCCTTGTATACATACCGTTGATTGCTTCGTGCATCGTGCCGTCACCACCTACCAAACAAAGTGATTCAAACTTTTCTATTTCCATCGCTCTAGCGATATCTTTTGCATGACCCGCATACTTTGTTTCGATTATTTCAAGCTCAATACCGCCCGCATCAAATATCGGTTTTATATTTTTCAGTATCTCTAATCCGTTTCTAATTCCTCCTGTTGGATTAACCAATAATAACATTTTTCTTACACTCATAATAACTCACTCCTTGTTATATAAATTATCACCAATTTCAAGAACTTCAACTTTGACTGTTGCAGTCCCTTTGCTAATAAACTCCAACTTCACAGCAGCTCCATAAGAACAATCGAAAATCCTATTTTTTATGAATGGACCACGATCGTTTATTTTGATTACTAATATCTTATTATTTTCAAGATTTGTTACTTTTACAATTGAATTTAAAGGTAATGTTTGGTGAGCACCGGAAATTCCATACATATTATAAATTTCGCCATTGGCAGTTCTCTTTCCATGGAATTTTTCTGCATAATATGAACTTACGCCATACTGAATATCTCCTACAGCGATAGGTTCTTTCTGTGTTATCACAGGATCAGAGCTGGCAATTTTATTGCTACTTGCACAATCAATTAGACTTAGCATTATTAATAAGCATGAACTAAATAATATTAAAAATTTATTATTCATATAAATCTAATTTTCCGATTAATTCAGAATAGCGTGAAATTCCATTTTCCTTTAAATATTTATTCAATTCATCTATTATTACAATTCCTGCATTCGGATTTCTAAAATTTGCCGTACCTATTTGAACTGCCGTGGCTCCGGCAAGTAAAAATTCAATTACATTTTTATAATTTACAATTCCTCCGATTCCAATAATTGGTATTGAAACAACCTTTGAAATTTTATGAATCATTGCCAGAGCAATTGGTTTAATTGCCGGACCGGATAAACCTGCATAAGTCTTGTATATTGTTGGTTTTCGTTTTCCAATATCTATTCCCATTCCAACAACTGTATTAATTGCAGAAATTGCATCGGCTCCGGCATCCTCCACTGCTTTAGCAATTATTGTTATATCGGTAACATTTGGAGTTAATTTAACAAATAACAGCTTTTCGGTATGCTTCCTGAGCTCAGTGATAAGTTTATTGGATAATTTTGCATCAACACCTAATTCCATTCCACCAAATTCAACATTTGGGCAAGAAATATTTATTTCATATCCAACAATATCAGTAGATACGGATTCCAACTCTTTTAATACTTTAATATATTCGCCATTGGTTGAACCAGCTATATTCACGATAATCTTTGTATCGATATTTTCATAAAGCGGTATAATATCTTTAATAAATATTCTTATGCCAACATTTGCTAAACCGATTGAATTTAACATCCCGGATGGAGTTTCTACGACCCTTGGTGGTGGATTGCCCACTCTTGGTTCATAGGTAATTGATTTAGTTACAATAGCTCCTAACCTACTCATATCTACAAACTCCGGCAGATCATTTCCATAGCCAAATGTACCTGATGCAGTAAATATTGGATTATTAAATTCTATAGAACCAATTGAACATTTTAATCTATTCAAATTTTACCTCATTAGCTTCAAATACAGGTCCATCTTTACATACCAAATAGTATTCATTATTTTGTTTTTTAGGAATTACGCAGCCCTGACAAAACCCTACTCCACAAGCCATATAACTTTCTACAGAGAATTGTGCTGGAATACTTTTTTCTTCTAATATCTTTTGTATAGAAAATAACATTGGTTCCGGACCACAGGCAAATATCTTTGGATTCTTTACTCCCTTTAGCACAATATTTAGCGCATCTATAACAGTTCCATTTATGCCTATTGTACCATCATCAGTACTTAAAAACATATTTTTATTAGGATTATGTTGTAAAAAATGCTCTTTGGAAGTTTTTGCGCCAATAATAGTAGTAATACTAATTCCTTTTTGTACCAAACATTTTGATAAATTCAAAATTGGCGACAATCCAATTCCACCGCCGATTAAAATAGGATAAAATGTATCATAATCTACGTTAAAAGTATTACCAATCGGTCCTAATACATCAATATAATCTTTTGATTTTAATTTAGTTAATGCTTGTGTAACAGAGCCAAATACTTTATAAATAATAGATATTTTATCCTCATTAACATCGGCAATGCTCATTGGACGTCTGATTGGATGCTCCCAATTATCATCGGTTAAAACCGAAACAAATTGGCCTGCACCAAGATATCTATCAGCTATTTCTACTGACTTGAAAACCATTCGCCAAATACCTTCAGCAATTTGCGTGTTTTCAATTATATCAGACTTATCAATTATCATTATTCAATTGGTGAGCCAAGGATTTCAGTTTCACTATTTTTAAGATATTTTAAACGATCTTTTGCAATCTTGGCCTGCTCACTTTCCGGAAATCTGACGGTAATCTGTTTATAATACTTATAGGCACTATCAGGATCAAATAATTTATAATTATATTCGTTAGCTATAAATAACAATGCTCTTTTTGATGTTTCAGAATTTGATAAATCAGCAATATTCTTGTATTCACTAAGCGCCGAATTTCTGTTAGCGGAATATAAACTTTCAGCATTCGATAGTAACGCAAATCCACAAATACCATAATCTTTAAATTTATTATTTAAACGAATATTCTCGGCATATTCCGAATCCGCATAATTCGTAACTATTTTTTCCTCATATTTTACTGATTGACTTGTGTCGCCTATTTGATCATACAAATAACTGAGCGCATACATCGCTTTTGCGTCTAAATCAGATTCGGGAAAATCATCAATAATTC
>JAUWFQ010000083.1 GCA_030606865.1 bacterium | reverse complement strand
TTTTTCTTCAATGAGTGAACCATTAATTCTGCGTCGTTTGGATTATCTTCAACAATTATAATGTCATAGTTCTCATGTTCCATTTTTATGTCCTCCTTTTTTTGGTAAAGAGAAGTAAAACGTAGCGCCTTTATCTACTTTACCTTCGGCCCAAACATCTCCGCCATGGCGGAGAATGATGCGCTGTACCAAAGCCAAGCCCACGCCGGTACCCTCAAATTCTTTTTCACTGTGCAGTCGCTGGAATACACCAAAAAGTTTATCCTTATATTTCATATTAAATCCGACACCATTATCTTTTATACAATAAGTTAATTTATCTTCTTCCTCTTGGCAAGTAACCGAAATAACGGCTTGCTTGCGATAAGATGAAAACTTGACCGCATTGGAAATGAGATTCATCCATACTTGGCGCATCATATTAGTATCGCCTTCTGCCTTGGACAATTTAGCGATGTTAAAGGTGATCCGCTTACGCTCTTTCGCACTAGTCATTTCGTGGTACATGGCGTTGACCATATTTTTCATGTCAATTTTGGTGCTTGTCATGGCTGCCCGCCCCATACGGGAAAAGGATAGCAGGTCATCAATTAGCTTACCCATTTTGTTAGCATTGTTCTGAATAATTCCTCCCAAGCGTTTTCCCTCGGCATCCAGTTTTGCCACATAATCGTCCATTAGAATACTTGTAAATCCATCAATTGCACGCAGTGGCGCCCGCAGGTCGTGCGATACGGAATAGGAGAAGGCTTCTATTTCTTTGGTTCGCTCTTTTACTAATTCTTCAAGGTGCTCACGGTGTTTTTTTAGTTCTTCTTCAGCCTGCTTGTGCTCGGTTATTTCGGTTGATATAACCAGGAGACAATTTTGATTATCTTCCAGTTCAAACGGAATCTTCGTAGTTTGAAACCATCGCTCAGTTCCGTCATGGTAAACGAAGGGTTCTTCATTTATAAATAATGTCTTTTTGTTGTCGATAACAACTAGTTCGTCTTTTCTGAATTCATTATAATCTATTGCTTCAAACCATTTTTTTGCGATCTCGTAATCGTATTTTCCAACGAAATCTGCAGGTTTTTTATTATGTAACTCTGCCATTATCTTATTTACCATCAAGTACATTCCATTCCGATCTTTCAAAAAGATGCTATTGGGTGATGTATCGATAATTTGTCGCAGCATGTTCTCATTCTGCTTCAGCTTTGATTCTATCCTTTTTCGTTCAGTGATATCGCGGAATATTTCCAGCTTCGAGATACTGCCATCAGGATTTCTAAACGGAGTATCAATCAGGTCATATATTTTCTGATTTTTAGATGAATACCATTCCCAGCGGACTGTTTTTCCCGCTAGAACATCCGATATTTTACACCATGGACAAACTTCTGTTCGCCCGTGTAAATATTCATAGCATTTATGTCCATTTGCAGGACCAAACTCTTTTTTTATCGCCAGATTAATATATTGAATTTCGTATTCCATATTAACTATGTAAACTCCATCTTCCATTGATCCTAATATGTTCTTAAAATTATCATGTTCCAATTGAAGTGCTTTCTCTGCCTGTCTACGATCCTTATTTTCTTTTATGAGTTGTTGATTGCTCTGCCTGAGTTCGGAAGTTCTTTCTTCAACTTTTTGTTCCAATATGTTACGGGATTTTTTTAGTTCAATCGTACTTATGTTTAGTTTGCGGTTTAACCGAATTACATAAATTGTAACAGTAACAAGGACAATAATACCAATGAACCCTAGCAGTATCCAATGCCAGTATTGTTGGATAAGGTTAGCCAGGGTGATTTTTCCCAGGTCCTTGTAAGGACCGACTTTCAGCTCTTTTAAACATTCATGCACCGACTGGTAATTCATAGGGATTGTCCATCCGGCGCATTGCCCGGCTTTGGCGGCGTCAGAATTTGGCGGCATCTCAAGCAGTGCGACTGCCACCTTTTCCGCCAGGGAGTCGGGAGTATGTCTCACCTTTGCCATCGGCCATTCCGGGTAAGCGCACGTTGAATGAAGAAAAGGCAAGGATTCACTTTTCCCGCTGTCTTTATGAATCACGTAAAAGTCTTTAATGTCAATTTTTCCCTCGGCTTGCATCCGTTCAAATGTATCGGTTCTGATTGTCCCTGCGTCAACTTTTCCATCTCTTACCGCATAGACGACGGCGTCGTGTGTTCCGCCAAATCTCAGCGCTTTAAAGTCACGATACGGATCGATCCCAATCGCCTTAAACTCACGCCAGGCCATCCTCCACCCTCCAAATGAGGTCTCCTTGACAGCCATGAATGTTTTACCCTTAATATCCGTCAATTCTCGAAGGTCGCCCCGGCTTGCTTTCCAGAAAATTACGCCTGCAAATTCGGTATAAACACTTTCCAGACGCAGGTTTTTCAATGTCGCGATCCGGTTGGCGCCATACCAGTGTTCCAATTCCACATAGAAGGAAGAATTGGCAAGAATAAAATCTACTTTTCCATATTCAACAAATGAGTAAATCTGTTCAAAGTCAATTGGCACAATAACAAATGTCTTACCCGGTATTTTGGCTGACAGATACTTGGCTGTAGGACCCCATCGTTTTAAACAAATCTCGTTTCCCCTTTTTGCCAGAACCCCGATTTTAACCTGCATTTCTTGAGTAAAGGCAGTAGAATGCACTAACACATAGAAGAAAAGTACAGTTAAAACCGCCCATTTTCGGTTACCAATAAAACTAAGTTTCTGTTTATCATTCATTTTTTAAACCTTTCATTTTAAAATTGAACCAGCTTCTTATTTTTTTGGTAAAGAAAAATAAAATGCTGCACCCTTATCAACTTCACCCTTGACCCAAACATCTCCGTCATGGCGGTGATTACAGTAACTATTGAAGGTGCTTCTTCAATAGTTGTTAAACTACGACTTGCAGTGTAAATATGAATTTGCCCCAACTGCTCCAGGGTAAGCTCATAAGGGTCGATGTCTTGAGCAATCCCTCTAAACGGAAAGAATAATATCAGAACAAGTGATGATATCTTTTTCATACTAACCTCCCTAGTCATATAGAGTTATGTTCAGTCAGCATATATAAATAACAGTCAGAAACAACCAAATCTACAATTTAAATAGTATTCAAATAAAGAATTATAGACCTATTTGTCTTTTAATAAGGAATGTAATAAGAAGCTCTGTTCATTTACAGGACTTAGCAATTAGTACCATAATTAAAATTTACACATTGGTACTTATTATTTCCACACCCTTCAAGGTAGAAACCGGTGTAAATTTTAATTCTTTCGACGAGAAACACGAGGCCTGAAAAGCCTTGTGTGGATGGTTCGATTCTGCTGCGAACCACAATTAGTTTTCAACGACAAATTTCTAATTGTCTTGTAATTACCATCCAGAGTTAATAAACTATAATTAACTCCTGTTTATCATAATTATTATAAAATGACATTTGAAATAGTATTCATATTAATTATCATATGTATAGCTTTTATACTTTTTTCTACAGAATTCCTACCTGTAGATGTCACGGCATTAATTATACTTGGAATATTATTAGCTACAGGAATGCTTTCAATTGAAGATGGTCTTTCGGGTTTTTCAAATCCCGCGGTAATAACAATAGCATGTCTATTTATAATAAGTTTTACAATACAAAAAGAGGGCATTCTAGAGTATGTAATATCTAATGTAACAAAGCTAATTGAAAAAAATAAAGTAATTGGTTTTATAACGTATCTTTTTTCAATCAGTATCGCCTCTGCGATTATGAATAATACAGCAATAGTAGCAATTTTTATCCCGGTAACTATTCGCTTAGCTAATAGATTTAATATCAGTCCATCAAAAGTATTAATTCCATTGAGCTATGCTGCTATTCTTGGTGGTACTTTAACATTAATTGGTACTTCTACAAATTTATTGGTTAATTCAATATTTGTTGAAAAAGGTGACTATACTTCAATTGGGATGTTTGAGTTTACAAAATTTGGACTATTATATTTAGCTATTGGATTGATATATATCTTTACTGTCATACCGCGGGTAATTCCATCTCGTACAGTGGCATCAAGCCTGACAAAAAATTATCATTTAGGTGCTTTTTTAACAGAGATCAAGATAAGTGAAGAGTCACCTCTAATTGGCAATACTTGTTATGGTAGAAATATTAATAAAAATTATGATATAACAGTGTTAGATATCCTACGAAAAGACAAATTAATTACATCAAATATTAGAAATAGAATATTACAACAAGATGATATTTTATTTGTTCGTGGATCTTTAGATGGTTTTTTACGAATGAAGGAATTGGAAAAAGTCACCCTATTAACCGATGAAAAATTAACTGAAAGAGAACTCGAACAAGAAGATAATATTTTAGTTGAAGGACTCCTAACTGATCGTTCACGGTTAGTCGGAAAGAATCTAAAGGCTATTAACTTCAGACGAAGGTTTGGAGCTTTTGTATTAGCAATACGTCGGGAGGGTACGATTCTTCGCGAGAAAATCGCCCATTTAGCATTAAATGCTTATGATACTCTATTAATATACGGACCAACTGAAAGTATACAAAATCTTGCACAATCAAATGACTTCATTTTAATTGGTGAAGTGGATGTTTCCCTTAAAAAACATCGGTTCTGGTGGATAAGTATTGCTGTACTTTTTGGCGCTGTTTTACTAGCGGCCTTAGGAATAATTCCGATTGTCAAAGGTGCACTGATAGGGGTTATAATCTTATTAGCATCCGGAGTAATAAAACCCACTGAGGCCTATAGAGCAATTTCTTGGCAAGTCATTATTTTACTAGCAGCTCTAATTCCATTAGGTCACGTTATTCATACTAGTGGCACAGCAACCTGGGTAGGTGAATCATTATTTAACTTCATGAATATATTCCCTCAGGATTTGCAACCCTTTGTGATGGTCAGTTTGATTTATTTGATAACAACTATCTTAACAGAAATTTCATCAAATGCCGCAACAGCGATACTGATGACACCAATTGCGTTGGTAGTATCGGCAAAATTAGGTTTAGACCCACGGCCTTTTATTTTTGCTATTTGTTTTGCTGCTTCCGCATCGTTTATAACGCCAATCGGATATCAAACGAACTTAATGGTCTATGGTCCGGGAGGATATAAATTTACCGATTATATTAGAACAGGATTACCGTTGGCGTTAATTTTATGGATTGTAGCTACAATTTTTATACCAGTTTTTTGGCCCTTTAAAGTTATATAGTAATTATACTAATTATTCATCCGGATGACCAATAATATCCATAATCCTCGTGGAAATGAAACCTGCTATTAATACTGATAAAAATAATCCAATTAAAACAGAAAATATATTTACATTATTTGTAACTGCGTACCCTTTATTGAAATCTTGTATTGTAATGGACTTTATTTCTTTTATAAGTGTGTGGATCTCTCTAGCTAGATCTACTTCATCCAAAACCAATATATTGTCAATTCCAATTTTGCCTGAACTAACAATAGTATCAAATTTGAAACTATAACTATCAAGTTTATTCTGTAAGATATTTAATTTTTTCATCATTTGGTCATTTAGATCATAATCTAACATCTTAGAAACCACTACATTCAAAGAGTCATAATTTGAAGCAAATAGCTGCACTGACTCAGTATCAAGTCGAATTATGAAGTTTTTTTCCTGTCTTCTGCATTCTAGAAAGTATTTTTCAATTTCACTGATTTGCGAGGAATGCTGAAAAGCTTTATGCATATTTGATTCTTGCCAGATTATAATTCCTGACACAGAAGCCATAACGAATACAATTATTAGAAAACCAAATGTAATTCGAACTCGAAGATTCATAACTTACCCTCCGATAATTATTATAAATTTACATATTATTATTGCTTTACTTTCATATAATCGAATCATTTAATTTTTTCAGTTAATCTTTATATGACCTAGTACTAAGCTAAAGTTTTTATAATTGTAAATAATCCTAAGCCAATAGTAAATATAGCAATTATGCGTTTTAAATAAGTTTCATTTAGTTTGCTAACAATATTTGCTGAAATCGGTACTGATAATAGTGCTCCAGCACAAACCGGTATCAATAATTCTATATTGATATAATGCCCTCTTATCATAAATAATATAACAGCAACAAGACACGTAAATGATTCGGCAAACGATGTTATTGCAACCGATGCTTTACCATTTACACCACTTAATATTTGTCCGCTCGTTAAAAGAGGTCCATATCCTCCGCCACTCAATGCTTTATTAAATGAAGCAATACTTGCAATACCAATCATCTTCCATTTTTTAAATGCAAATGAATGATTAAGAAAAAACCATATAATTATTCCCGCAGTAGTAATAATAATTCCTATAGTAAGCTTGAGAATGAATACGGGGATTTCTACTGCTAAATTTACACCAATAATTACTCCGAAAACTGACCCTAACGCTAAGATAATAGCGATCTTGCTATGTCGGGATTTTTTTGATGTAAAATCTACATTGCCTGCACGTGAATGAAAAATTGAAGCCGATAGCCCGCTTAAAAATTCCGACAATAAAATTGTTGGTACTATTTGCAATGGTTCATATCCAATTGCGAGCAGGATTGGGGTTAATGTAGTTCCATATCCCATACCAAGACTACTATCCATTAATTCACACACAAAACAAATAAGAATCAAGATAAAAATATTAGTAGTAACTGGAATCACTCCCTTCGTAAATGATAAAATAAGAATTACCACTATTGTAATTACCCAAATCATAACAATAGGTATAGATCGATCAATAATTTTATTCATTATTTTACATCCTTACTTTTATTTTTATTAAGTACTTTATCTAAAAATAGTATATAAAAAGGCTGCACAAATGTCTGCAACCTTATATTAAAATAAAGCATCTGTCCCTTAAATTGCCGACGGGGTTAGCTGACGGGTTAGAGTTAAAAGGTACTCTTCTCTATAATGAGATTCACCCCTACTGATTGGGTCCCCCGTTCGTTTCATTTATGAACCGATTAGGCGACAGACAATATGATGTTAACTAGTAAATCAATTTATACTAGTCTTATGTATTTTAAAAGTTTCTATATACTGGACTTATTGCTCCTCTTTCAATTTGACATTAAATATCTTATTGCTATAAAAAGTTAACTAAATATACCTGTATAGTCAATATTTTTTAATTAAGTATATAAACAGTAAATGTGTCAGAATATGTCACAAATCATATACTGCTATAGTTATTCAATTGGAAAAATTGTAAATTTATTTAGCAGAGTGATAGCACTTCTAACTTTTTATTAACTCAATTAATATCGTATTATTTCACTTAGATAGTCGGTATAATGACAAATTCAAGCTTTCCTCTGCTGTAAGTTAAAAACTATTTAAATTATCATCAATTTTATCAATTTGACTACCTAAAAAATATTTTATAACTGTTTTACTAGATCGTTCATACAGTATTTATATAGAAAAAAGCCTGTCCCAATGAAAATTGAGACAGGCAAATGCTTAGAATTTTATTCCAGTAATATTTATAGAATGAAGAAAATTTTAATCAAGGTATTTCCACTCTATTGTGTAAACACCTGATTCCCCTTGCTCATCATAATAATTAGTAATTTCAAATGCAGGGAATTTTCCATCTGCAGTATTTACAACCCAAACATTTTCATTTGATAAAACAATTCTGTCATCAGTCATATGATACCAAGATTCTGTTTCAGTTGTATAGTCTGTAACAAATTCACTCGAACCGGGCACATCAGTAACATTCTCTAATTTTGCATCTTTAATAACAGCTATACTGAAACCATCCTTTGATTTAAACTGTGGATCGCTAATTGGGAAAGGCATTCCTTCAGGTTGTATTAAAATTGAATAAAACACAATATCATACGCAGCAGCTTCATCGGTAGATCCAGAATTCGTAGCAAAATTGAAGTATTCTGTTGCTGTTTTTACATTCATTGTAGAATGTTCCATTATGTCATTAGTATTATTTGATTCTGTAGCATTTTTTTTACAACCAATTGTGATTAATGCTAATACCATAAGTACTGTAAGTAAGTATTTCATCTTATTTCCTTTTATTATTTATTATTATTATTAAATCGTAAACCTATATACCATTCACGTCCCGGCATAGGACCCCAAACAGCATCATAGACATTAGTCAAATTGTTAATTCCTGCGTGAATCTGAAATTTTTTCATTAAGGGGATACTCAAATTGGTATGTAGTAAAAAGTATTCATCTATCCAGCTCTCTACTGTTTCACTTTCAACAAGCCCTTCTTCGCCGTAATACCTTTCACCAACATATTGAGCACGCACATTAAATTTAATATCCAAAGGTAACTGTAGTCTAAGCTTGGAGTTTCCTTTATGTTTTGCTTTCAAATTAATCGGGCTTTCATTATCAACATCCCAAGTATCTAAATAACTATACCCTATCGCAAATTCAATCTTAGTTGTAAAGAAATATGTAAAATCAATATCAAATCCTTTAGTAATTGCTCGATAAATATTTGCAGTTTGCCAAGTATGAATACCTTGTTCATTATATCCACGAGAGACATAATCAATTAAGTTGCGAATTTCGTTGTAGAAAACATTAATTCTTCCATGGTATAGATTAGTGTGCCATCTTTCAATATCAAAAATTATACTAT
>JAUWFQ010000062.1 GCA_030606865.1 bacterium | reverse complement strand
TGTTTCATCGCTGATAAACCTTTCTCTGTAAACATTCCTCCAGTAATAATATTCACAAATAAGTTGATAGTATCAATAGGTGCTAAATTATTTTTTAAGAAAAATTCCGGTTGGAAAGTCGAATTAACAATATTCATATAAATTGTCGCTACTACATTCATATCAATATCTTTCCTTGCAAAACCTTTTTCCCGAGCTTCTATAAATATTGTTGCAAAATCCCGAGTTAGACCTTGTCGGAAAGTCTCAATTTTTTTCCAAACTCTCGGATAACGATTTTGTACTTCAACTACTTTATCCATAGAAACTCGACTGATTTTGTTCACTATGAAATCAGTTATTTCAGTGTATTTTTCTATTGGATCCATATCAGATTCAACAATTTGTTTAAGTTTACGTTCTATCATTCCGGTAAAATAATCAACTATTTTTTCAATCAGGATTTCTTTGGATGAAAAAAATTTATAGATAGTTTTTTTGCTCATACCAAGGTGAGCGGCTAAGGACTCTACTGTAAAAAACCGTAGTCCTTCTTGAGTGATTGTTTCAAAACCTTGTTCTAAAATATGTTCTTTTGATTGATTATCTTTATCCATTGGAAACGAATTATTACGGTATTACTAATGATTCCTTAGTAAAATAACTGTCATACAGATCAATATTATATATTATATCAGAAACATTCATTACAGCGTGCGAACCTGTTTGGATATTTTTCATGATAAATTAATTCCATTAAAATATATTAATACTATTTCGTGTTTTAAGTCTGATAAATTTTGTTCTTGATTGGTAAACAACCAATGCATCATATAAGAATTAGTTGTTCCAATAATGCTCAAGGCTAGTGTCTTGGCAGAGTAATTTGCTGTTATGGAGATAAATTTTATTAGCGAAGTTTCGATTAGCGTATAAAATTTTAATTGTTTGTCGGTATATATTTTTTGCAAAATGCTGGTAGGTCCTTGATTAATTTTACATTGCTTAGAAATTACTAACTTAAAGAAGTGTTTATTTTCAGATAGAAAATCAAGCTGATGGTTTACTATCCTCTCCACTAAATCATTCAGTGAAATTGCACTTGAAAGACCTATTTTTAATTTATTTATATAAATGTCAATTTTATTTTCTAGTATCGCATAGAACAGTTGCTCTTTATTTTTACAGTATAAATAAAGCCTATCCTTACTTAACTCGGCTTTTTCTGCAATGGTGTCCATTGTTGTTACGCTATAACCGTCACGTATAAAAATGATCTCAGCAGCAGAAAGAAATTCACGATACCGTTTTTGTTTATCCCCTTCATTTCTTTTTTTAATTGTCATAATGTGTAATTAATAATTATATTTATTTTCGTGCTTTCATATGTACGCTAATTCTATTAAAAAAAGTTATGACACCTACTGATAGTCCACTGGCAAAAAGCCACCACGAATAGTGATCTGGTGTTCCCTGATTTATAATTATATGAAAATGTTGTAAATAAGAAAATATAATTATAATACCTGCAAATACTAGAACTATCCAATCAATTTTTTTAACAACAATTGGATAGTCTGGGGTCTCAATATAAATAACAATCATTGAAGATATGATTAAACACAGTGATACAAGAACCGGGCTTAATATTGGTCCAACCCAAGGAATAGGTATTAAAAATAATATATCCCAAGCAAAAAGCGATTCAGGCCAGTCAATTAAAAGTTTTAACCATATGTAGTAAAAAATATCCCAAACACCGAAAGCAAACATAAAGAACGCAAATCTTTGTAGAATTTTTTTCCCTGCTATGTATCCTAATCCTAATAATATTATAATTATTGAGCATTCACGCCCTAATTCTATTAATAAGTGTGAATTATTAAAGGTTTGAAGCGGAAAAGGAAATCCGTCTGGATAATAAAGCGACCTTAAATAGATAACAACCGCACTTTCTATATAGGCAAATGCGATTGATAATATTAGAATTAGTAGTATATTTTTTTTCATCGTTAACTACATTGTTATTCTCTTTTTATTAACTATTTTTCTCCAGGCATTCCAGTCATCAATATTCTCAAGTAACAACGCACGGAATGCTTCAGGATAATTCTCAAAATATCCCAATTCTTTTTCAATTGAAAAATGTTGACGTCCGTCCAAAGTATGTGTTGAAAGAAGGGTTTCCTTCCCAAATTCTATTTGTGGTATGAGATAACCTTTTTTTTTGCATAGATTAGAATCTAAAGTGGCATCTAATCGAACCCATTTTTCAGAAATATTAACTGCAACTAATGCATGCAATGGTAACAATCCGCCCGGAAGTAAATCTTTAAAACGAGTACTAATTAGTATGTGATCTTTTACATTTTGAAATACTAAACAAGTCGGGATTTCCACTGCTCGTAATAAAGCTGTTAAAACAATTGCCTTTTGATGACAGAAACCGAAACCCTTTTTTAAAATGACTGAAGCGTACCAACTTGATAGGCCAATTATCTCAGGAGCGAAATCGTAAACAATATTATCCCTTACAAAATCGAAAATTAGTTTTGTTCTTTCCCATGGATCATTGCTTTTAATTTTTAACTGATTTATCTTTGATTGGATAAACTGATTGTCGAAATCGAATATCGCACTATTCATCAAACAGTGCGTCTGATCCAATTCTTTTAGGTTCTTTGCTTCAGATAGCGAACTGCCCAAATAGTAATTTAATTGAGCGATCTGATTTCTGTTCATTGGGTTAAGTCTCCATCACACATAGTTGTAGAAAATAATTCAACATTGGCATTGGTCAATAAAATTGTAAATTTATTCTGGAGCATTTATTAATATTTCATATTATCGTTTGTCTTTAGAAACATTCTCTGACTACAAATGTTGTCCCATTAAAATTAAAAAAAGCATCAACATTATAAACGGTATTGCATATATTATTGCATGAATTATTAGTGATTTCATGATTTCCCCTTTTTTTGTGAATTAATTAAAAAGATACCTTTATTTTAACATAAACTTCATCCTTATCCATGATTGAACTAAATAGATTGTCACCTTTCCCATCAAGAATGAACGCACCGATGGATAATTCCACATTGTCTGAAAAATAGTAAATCATTTCTGGAGCATATACCAAACCATAATTATTTTTAGCATCATCCCAATTATTAACTGCTAAAGCACCACTAATTGGAATTACCTTTAACTCTCCGTTAAAAAAGTTTTTTTCTAATCGAAAGGAAAAATAATCGTTTAGAGCATCCTTGCCTCTTTCATGAAAAAAACCGTGAATAAATTGAGTGTTTAAATACATACCATTTTTAAATGTATAATCACCACCCAACACATATTTGAAGTATGATTCATTCTCTAATGCCACAGTTTGCATTGTATCTAGTTGTCCCGGATTTATAAATGATGGATAAATTGTTGTCATTGGCAATTTTTTTGGAATTGTTAAAGCTCCTTCTCCCCAAATACCGACTGATGCAATACTTCCTGCAAAATCCCCACCTATAACCTCAATTTCCGGATATTGTAATACTGTTGAAATATCCATCGTTCCAATAAGATCAACAGGAGTTAATTCAACTTTTGAAATGAGAGGAAAATCATCTCTGCCTTTAAAGTAACTCAGTGACATATCATACGACAAAAGAGTGGTCATGATTTTAATAGCATATTGGGATGATTCAGAGATACTTGGTTTTGGCAATAGTATTTCATCTGATAAATTCCCAATTGAAAGCCCGGGTGGTAATTCGATCTGAGGAGAAAAGGCTCTTGAAAAATCTCCTATTGGAAGTGTAGCAGGGGTAAACAATGGTATGAATACACCATTTAATGTAATATTATCGTTTAAATAATAAGTTCCATTAAAAGCATTAATCCCCAATCGTTCGCCAAAATTATATATATCTTCTAAGTCATCAGGACTTATATTACTAGTAGGATTAAACGCATCGCCAGTTCCCCAAGAAACTATCTGTCTTCCAATACGAACATCAAGATTTTCCAGAGCAAAACCATATAAGTCAACATAAGCTTCACGAAATTCTAAACCCCAACGATATACTTTACTTTTTTCTTGTAGTTGCAAATCACTGGTCTGATTAACATTAGGAAATCCTAATCCTCTTAGTCGGACTTCACTGAAAAAGTGATATTTATTAGATTTGCCTCCCTCAAATTGTAGGTTCAGGCGATTTTCATTCCAAGTAATCTCTTGTTCATTGGTTTGTAAACGATTTTCTGAATGTATATAGCCACTAATATTTAACTTGTCGTCAGCAAATAAAAACCCTGCGAGCAGTAATATACCTGTTAAAATAGATTGAATTATATTTCTATTCACAATTGCCTCATATTTTATGTTTTTGACTCAATTAATTCTTTTCAAATATCGTTTTGTAAAAATAGTATCAGACATTTCAATGTCGAAATCAATTTTTTCAATATTCATTACTGTGTTATGTTTTTTCTTCAAATCTTTCATCATCATCGTCATTGCCACCCAATAATCATCTTTTTTTACCAGATTTCCTCTTGTTAAAGTCTTCCATAAATTACCTCCTTTATCAAAATAATTGATTTTAACAGCAATATATTTGTCCTTCAGAATAGTCATTTCAAGCTTACTATAATCTTTATCTACATTGGGTTTTGGTTTTAATTCTAAGTTGAAATACTGATCGTCGCTATTTGTTAATACTGCAGTATATTCATCAGCAAATTTGTAAGAACTCATGTCATCATAACTAAAATCCGTACCGGCAAAACTTTCATTTTTTACATGACTTGCGATCATACGTATTTTTCTGAAAGCTGGTAAGTAAAGATACATTACATCGTTTGGTAAGCTTAAGAAGCTAATTCCTTTTTGATCTGCCGGTGAAAGAAATCGTACTAGTCTATTATCTTCTCCTTTTTGATAAATTAACATTTTACGCTCTTTTTGATCTCCATCTTTATCGATTAATAACATAGTCGATTCCATATATTGATTTTTAGGCGCATTAGCAACATCATCTGTTTTCTGTAGAATATCCTCAGGGGATAGTTGTTGTCCCATTAATTTCCCCATTAGAACTAATGCGACTAAAAATAATATTACTGGTATTGCTGGTAATGCTTTAGTAATAAATGGTCTCATGATTTTTCCTTTATTTTTTGATTTAATTGATCTAACTGGTTTCTGTTCATTGGATCAAGCCTTTATCATATATCATTTCGTAGTTACATTTCGTTTCATTGTCTGTTTTTTGAAGAATATCCTCAGACGGCAGCTGTTATAACAGGAATTTGTTCAGTAGAAAAAATGCTATCAATAATAATATGATTGGTATTGCTGAAATAATTAGTGATCTTATAAAATTTTCTTTATTTTGTGACCTCATGATTTTTTCCTTATTTTATTATTTAATTAATAAAATTATTATTAGCAATATTCTTTAATTTCAAATAACGAATTATCAATGAGGTCTTAAGAATATCACCGGCTTCCATAGAATATTCATATAAGGTTTTAGCCAGTGAATATTTTTCATCCTTTAATACATGATGTAAACCAGTTAGCGCAAATATTAGTACTCGTTTCTTTCGGTAATAATGATTTATTATTGTTTCAATACCATAACCTGAATTCTTTATTTGAGGGAGAAGTGGTATCATATCCTTTTTCCAAACTGCACGTTCTCCTGACAACCACTTAAAATAATTCATAGCTATCTTACTGAGTAATCTATAAAAAGGAGGATATCCGATGGTCATATCGATTTGATTGTTTAAAAGGGGTTTCACTAACATACTAATATGGTTATGGTTTAAATTGATAAGGTCAGCATCAATAAATAAGAGGAGTCCATCACTTGCTTCTTGTATGCCAATTGTTATAGCATTTCCTTTTCCCTGGTTTACATCAAGATTTATAATTTTAATTTTTGAATCCGACTTAAAGTAATTTAGAAGAAGACTAGTATTATCGGTGGATCCATCATTGACCACGATGACCTTATCAACGAGGCTGTTATCAGAGAGTGTTTTCACTACTTGATAAATCGTATTCTGCTCATTGTAAACACAAACAATTGCAGTAATCGTAGTATTCCTAGTAATATGATTTATATTATTCATTATTTACTTTCCTATTATATTCTTTTAATGCTTTGATAGTCGCGCTATAACCTAATTCAATTGCTTCCTCAGCATTAAAAAAATCCCAAGAATTTATATCTCTAGTATCGGGTTCTATAAGAAGATTAGGTTTGTATAAATCAATTTGAAATTGGGCTATTTTTGCCTGTGATATCATGACTGTTTTTTGTATAATTTGAATTATATTTGGATTATTGGTATCATCACTTGTTTGGAAAAAAGAAAATGGTCCATTTATTTCAGACTGTATGCTGTCTCCATTTATAAAACTTATTTCAGCAGCTTCATGTGAAATATCCGGAGGCGTGAGTACATTAACAGCAATAATAAATTCTGCCCCCATCTCTTTAACAGCATTCATAGGAATAGGATCTATAAGCCCACCATCGACTAGAGTTATCTCATGATATTTTAGAGGATCAAATACAGCAGGTATTGAAATACTTGTTCTTACTGCCTTGACCAATTCACCCCTGTTGATTATGTATTGTTTCCCGGTCAAAATATCTGCTGCTGTTGCAGAAAAGGGTATTTGTGTATCTTCAATCTTTTTATTGCCTAAGTGTGTTAATAAGAAATCCTCAATTTTCTTACCATTTATAAATCCAGTGGTAGGAATAGCAGGATCAATTAATCTAATAACATCTTTTTTTTCTATGTTTAACGCTATCTGCTCGATAGAGTCAATTGGTATACCCACAACATACGCTGCACCAATTAATGCCCCCATACTGCTACCAGCTACAAAATCAATTGGTATATTAGCCTCATCTAAGGCTTTCAGTACTCCAATATGTGCGAGTCCTTTTGCTGCTCCTCCACCAAGAGCCAAGCCAATTTTTTTATTATTACTTAAGTTGCTATTAAAAGTAATTGGAATTGGATGTTGACCCAGATCATAATTGTGCTGAGATTGATAATTAACATTTTGTTCATTATCTGTAAAATTCTGTGCCGCAAAAATGGCAGAACCAATAATTGCTATTATTACAAATAATGTTACACCAACCATAAATATGGCTAGTAAAATTTCGCTAAATTTCATTTTTTCTTGATACATTATAATCTAATTATTAGAAATGTTTGTTTTTCCAAGCCGGAAACAATTGTTCTTTGAAAACTAGAATGAGAGACGGTAAAAATGTCATTGTACCCCAAGCACTTGTTGCCATTGTTAAGGCGATAAGTGCTCCAAAACTTTGTAGAGGAACAAGTTTAGACCCAAGGAGAATTATAAATCCCAAAGCAACGGTGAAAGCATTAATAATTATTGCCCGGCCTGTTGTCTCCAAGGTCTTTTCTAAAGCTAAATATTCATTTCCTTGTTTTTTTAATTCTTCTTTAAATCGCGTTGAAAAATGAATGGCATAATCAATACCAATACCAATTGCAATACTTGAAATCATCATGGTCGCATTATCTAAGGGGACCTTGCCATAAGCCATTACAGCAAAATTAATAAGAACCGTCAATATAATAGGTGCTGTAACTACTATTCCCATTCCGACCGATTTAAATTGAATCATCATAAGTATTAGAATTAGTACTAATGCAATGACCAAACTTTGAATCTGACTCCTCAATAGGCTACTATTTACCATATTCAATACTTTTAGCATGCCTGTATGGGATACCCTTAGGCTATCGGATGTCATAAGAGGTAAATCATCATATAATCGGGGTGATAAGATTGTTGTTTCTGTTAATACTGATAAGTTTCCCCTAAGGTCTTTGGTAAACTTTGGATTTTCTCTCAATCCTTCCGGTAAAATATTGTGTACTTCGGTAAGTAGTTGATTTATTTTATGGTTACGGAATTTTTCTTTAATAATTAACTCAATATCTTCAGCAGAATATTCAATAATTTCTGGTTCATCAGACCAATACTTCAGTGGAATTTCTTTTCTCAGCAGTTTAGCAAGATCTGTTATCTCAAAATAACCACCGGCCGATCCAGCAACTATCTGTAACACAACTCTTTGAATGATCTCATGGGAATCGATTTCAATATCAGCCTCTTCTTCAAAAAACTGAACCAACTGTAATAATAGGGTGTTTTGTTCGCCTTGTAATAGGTTCGGTGATGATATTAGTACAGTTCTATCAATTGTTTTCTTTATTTCATTCTTATCGAGTATAGCAAAAGGATTCCGTCGTTTTGAATCATAGACAATTGAATTCACAACTTTATTGATCTGTTCTTCTCTCAACTGGGTAAAAATAGCTTCAGGTATTTCAGAGATATTGTAGCTCAAAAGCGTAGTATCAAGATTATTTAATAAATAATCATCAATATCTTTTACTGCATTTATCATCTTTTCTGTATCAAAATTGGCGAACCGTGCTTGTACTAGTCCCTCAGAATAATCCTTGTTAACCATTTGACTAAGCATACTTTCCCCTTCAAGTAAAAAAAGTAAATTTGCAACTTGTTCACGGGTATTTGGGATCGCATAATATCCATTGAGAACATCATTCATCTCGCATACCAAATCTGCTAACGATTGAGAAGCATTCACATCTGATAACGATTCAAGGTATTTTTGACATTGAAACATCTCATTTAACACAGCGGGATTCTTTAAATCTCCCTCTATTAAAATTTGAATTGGGAGTGACCCACCAAAATGATCCTGTAATAATTGGTCGGAAATTCGTATTTCCGAATCTTCCGAGAAGTATTCGGTCATATTTACTTGAGTTTTAATCTGAGGAATACCTATAACGGCAATTATGATGATAAAAACACCACCCATTAAAATTCGCTTTTCATTATTCAATATGAATTTTGAAAGACGACCCATAATTTGATTCATGATGTATGTACTACGAGTATCTTTCCTAATTTTCGGCGGTTTCATAAATGATAGTGTTGCAGGAATATATGTTAGTGTTAGCAACATTGCTATCCCAACTCCAAAAGCGGTAAACACTCCAAATTCCGTGACTGCTGTCAGTGAAGAGCCCACAAATGATAAAAAACCTACAAGCGTTGTAATTCCGGTTAATACGATTGGAATAGCAATTTCTTCTAGTGTAATCTTTATACTTTCAATCTTATCATCTCCAACTTGAATATCCTCGTAGTATTTGGATAATAGGTGTATTCCATAAGCTGTGCCGATAGCAATTAGGAGTATTGGCATAATATTTGAGATGATAGATAACTCAACCCCTAGCCAACCCATAAGACCTACTGACCAAAGGGATGAAAGTATAACAGTTGATAACGGGAATATGATACCGCGTTTACTACGAAAACTAATGTACAGGACTAAGAATACTACAAAAATAACAATTGGGATTAAATTAATTAAATCCGATACGATTATGTCATTTATTTCAATAAGTTGAAGAGGGAGACCCCCATAATAAATTTCAAAATTGTCGTTACTTTTTTCCGTAATCCGCTTTATCTCTTGTGCGATAATACCCTGATTTTCTTCAGAACTAAGATTACATACAATTACAGTCACTTTCCCATTAACTGATACAAGCTTACCTGTATACATATCCTTATTAAGAGTATAATCCCTTAATTCTTTTAAAGATTCTTCGGAAGTTGGGATGTGTTCTTTATCAATAAGCTTGCTGATTTCAATACCATAATCAGTTTTCTTAATATCCACAACATTCGTTAAGCTGATTACACTCTCTACACCGACAATCTGGCCAAAGTCTTCTGTTAATTGATGTATAAAGCTCAAAGAGGCTGTGGTAAAAATATCGTCACTTTCAACAGCAACCATTGCAATAGTATTTCCACCATACTCATCACCGACTTTATTAAATATTTGAATAGTCGGATTATCCGGATCTAAGTAGCTCAATATATCACTATTAATCGTTACTTTTGTTAATCCAACACCAAAGAATATTGTTAATCCAGCAACAGTAACCAAGATCGCTATGCGAAACTTTAGGACCGCCTCAGTAAATTTTTTCATATACCACTTTCCTTCTTAATTTTTAGATCTTTTTTAATATCCTCTTCACACTTTTTACCAATTTGTTTTCTATTCCACTCATTTTTCGCAATATCGTTAGGTGTAATCGGTGTTAACATGTTCACTTGCAAAACAATAGATTTTAAAGTAAATAACTGTAAAATATGTGGGATTAGACGGATGGTATCTCCATGGAATACAACGTGATCAATGTTTTTATTAGTTACCATTAATCCGTTGATCTCTAAAATGTTTATTGTTAATGGTTGAATGTCATAGTGTGTATTTAGACCTATTTGAAAAAAGGGGGTAGAAAAACTACGCAGGTGAACTCCATCATTCGTACCACCTTCTGGAAAAAACACAAGATTAAGTTGAGTCTCATTTAACAGAAAAGTGCTTTTGTCAATTATATCTGGAATTATTGTATTCTTTGTACGATCAATAAACAGAAATCCCATCATCTGCATAACTTTGCCAATTAAAAACATTTCTTTTATCGAAGTATTTGATAGCACCATACAAGGCGACATTGCCATCAATGTTAACGAATCCAAATAACCCCAATGATTAGAAACAAAAATCGTATCTTGCTTAGGTACAGTATTATTTATTTTGATTGAAACACCAAATATACCTAGCAAGATTTTTGATAATGGATTAATTATATATTTTGTATTTAGTGCAATAAAAACATTATTTCTAAATGGTAATAAAAACACTTTCAAAAA
>JAUWFQ010000100.1 GCA_030606865.1 bacterium | reverse complement strand
ATCCAATAATTAACATCTTTTGGAATGTATTTATTTTCAAGATTTATCATTTGGTATTTCTCCAATTGGAATTTTTGTTTCTTGTTTTAAAGTTGATAATACCACAAGAGTTTTTAAATGCTGAACGTCAGGTAAAGCAGTAAGGGTGTGAATTATAAATTGTTCATAAGTCGGAATATCTTTTGTGGCAACTTTTAGCAAAAAATCGGCATCACCGGTAATATGATAACACTCCAAAACTTCTTCAATCTTCACGATCGAGTTCATGAAACGCTCAACTGCATCCTTACCATGCCGTATAAGTGTAACCTCCACATATGTGAAGCAGGTTATTCCAACCTTGGTCGGATCAACTAAAGCAACGTATTTCTTAATATATCCGTTATTTTCAAGCTTTTTTACTCTCTCAGAAGTTGGTGGTGGTGATATACTAATTATTTTTGCAAGATCAGAATTTCTAATTCTACCATCTTCTTGCAAGGTTTCTAATATTTTTTTGTCAATATTATCAATATTCATATTTTTATAATGTAAATAGATTATATAACATTATAATATACTGATAAATAAAATAAATACATAAAGAAACACCAAGATATTATCATATATCCTAATAAAATGATGGAGTAATATTATTTAATTATGCATCTTATTTTATATTTGATGATTTTTCATGTATACTTAGTTTTAATATGATTAATAATGAGTAAAACAATGAAAGCGGTATTTTATAATAGATATGGTTCACCGGATGTTTTGGAAGTTGGTGAATTAGAAAAGCCAAAAATCAATGAAACTGAAATATTAGTACGGGCGCACGCTTCATCTGTGAATCCAGTGGATTGGAAAATTAGAATGGGTGGTTTGAAAATACTTACCGGGAACAAATTCCCGAAGGGATTAGGTGGAGATATTGCTGGTAAAGTTGTTGAAGTAGGTGAAGGAGTAACAGGATTTGCAGTTGGTAATGAAGTATTTGGTAAGATCAGTGGTTTTAAGGGCAATGCTTATGCAGAATACGTTGTTGCAAAACCTGAAGATTTGGCGCAAAAACCGGAAAATTTAAATTTTAATGAAGCCGCCACTATTCCGTTAGCAGCATTAACCGCTTATCAAGCATTAGTAACCCGTGGTGAGTTGACCAAAGGTTCAAAAGTATTAATTAATGGATGTTCAGGTGGCGTAGGTCATTTTGGTGTACAAATTGCAAAAGCATTAGGTGCCAATGTAACCGGTGTTTGCAGTACCAAGAATGTCGCATTAGCGAAGGAATTAGGCGCTGATAAAGTTATTGATTACACTAAAAATAATGTCACAGATAAAAAAGAAAAATATGACTTATTTTTTGATGTTGTTGCAAATCAATCATATGGTAAAATCAAACCGATTTTGAAGAAAAAGGGCAAATATGTTACAACGCTTCCAGGGGTAGGTGTAATTTTAAATTCTATTACGGGATTATTTAGCTCCAAAAAAGCTAGCATGATCAATGTCAAATCCAATCCACAAGATTTGCAGTTGATTACCGAAATGATAGAAAACGGTAAAGTGAGACCGATAATTGATAAAATATATCCGTTAGAGGATGTTCGAGAAGCACATCGCTATAGCGAAACGGGACGGGTTGTTGGTAAATTAGCGCTATCAATAAAATAAGGTGTAGTTGTGATCAAAGGTACTGTTAAGGAATATGATATCACAAAGGGTTATGGTTTTATCATCGGTGAAGATAACAGAGATTATTTTGTACATGTGAGCGGGTTGCATACACAATTAAAGCAGCGTGGTTTACGTGAAGGACAACAAGTTTTATTCGATACCGAATTTGGAATTAAGGGGGACAAAGCCGTAAACGTTAGAATTGCATGAAAACCAATGAAATTCTCTAGAATTATAATTGTTAAACCTTGCTTGATATTTCTGTTACTAACATTAATCAACTGTAATTTTATCAGTAATTTTTGTAATACTGAATCAAAAGGACCCGGTGCAATAGTATTAACGTTTGATGATAAATATATTAACGATTGGTTTACAGCTGATAGTATTTTTTCAATTTATGATTGGAAAGCAACATTTTGTATTACTGCGTATGGCACGTTGACTGAAAATGAAAAACTAAAATTGATGACGTTACAAAATAATGGACATGAAATAGCATCGCATGGAACTCACCATTATAATGCTTTATCTTATTTGTCGAACAACTCAATTGAAGAGTATATAAAAAATGAAATATTACCATCGCTAAATGAAATGAAAATAGACGGTTTAAATATCACTTCATTTGTTTATCCAGGTGGTGTTAGGAGTGTTGAATTAGATTTAGCGTTATTTGATTATTTCTCTGTACTAAGGGGAACTACCTATGATAAAATTTCAGCAAAAAGTAAATCTCATTATTTAATAAGGGGAGAAAAAGAATTGCTAGTTTGTGGCTTAGGAATTGACAATCATTATTCCCATTTTGATATTGATTATATTATTAATTTACTTGAATACGCAGATAAAGAAAATATTGCACTAATATTATATGGTCATAAGATTGCTGATAATGATACATCAAAATATGTTACATCATATAATACCCTTAATGAGATTTGTAATTATGTTCAACAGAATGGTATGGAGTTTTTAACATTAAGAGAATTGGTAAACTTCAATCTAAATTGATACTAATAGATTTAACCTATCGAATGAATATAAAAAAACAATCATTCTATTTATTACTAATATTCCTCTATTCTTGTGCGTCTATTAAAGCACCTCCAGGGGGACCTGTAGATGAAACTCCACCTGACATAATTGAAGTAAATCCACCAAGCGGCACTACTAGTTTAACCTCTAATAAAATATCAGTTAAATTTTCTGAATATATGGATGAAAAAAGTTTTAAAAATAATATTAAGGTATTTCCACGTCTGGCAAAACCTTTAGAATCTAAATTTAAAGGCGATGAAGTTATTCTAACGTTTCCCGATTCATTGGATAGCGAGAAGACTTATATTATTTATCTAAATCGCAATATTAAAGATGAGCATGGGATCTCACTAGCTAGAACAGTACAATTAGCATATACTACAGGAGACAAAATAAGCAACGGAGCTATAGAAGGAAAGGTCTATGGATTCGGAGATAAATCCGTTCATCTATGGAAAATTAATAATGCAGTAATCGATTCATTATTTGCAACTCAACCGGATTATATTACCGATGTTAATGACGATGGACTTTACTCATTTAGTTATTTGGCACCGGGCGATTACCAAGTTTTAGCAGTTGAGAAATCCGGTTCAGGCCTACCGCTTAATACAAGCCATACAGGGTACGGTTTACACTGGCAAAAAAAATTAAATCTTGCTGAAAATGATACATTATCAAATATCAATATGCGACTTTGGAAAAAACCAGCAAAGTTGAAATTACTACGGGGGGAATGGTCAGCATTTAATTGGGGAAGATTGGTTTTCAATAATGATTTACCGGAAGGTATAACAATAAATTTACAATTGGAATCCGATGATAATATAATCTCAGATTCAATACTGTATTATCAAGATCCAATAGATCAGAAAAATTTAATTGTACAAGTAAATGATTCATTAATATTGAATTCATTAAAAGTAAATATAGTTTCACTAAAATTTAATGATGAATTACTGATGGATTCATCGGAAGTTGTGATTCAAATTCCGCAAGAACCGGATACAAGTTATTTACAAATTCTAAAACCGGCATCAAACTTTCAAATTTTTCCAAATACTTTAATAATAGAAGAATTAGATATTATATTTTCCAAACCGGTACAATTATCTGAAGACTTATTACTTTTACCAAAATTATTCAAAAATGATTCTATACAAGTTAATGTAAATATTAAACAAATAAATCCTATGCAATTTCAATTGATTCCAATATTACAATGGGAAGAAAACGAAAAATACCAATTGAAAATCAATCGGAAATGTATTTTAGCTGAAGGTGGCAGGGGACTTAAAGATTCTATATTAACAATCAATTTACGTACAACTAAAAGCATAGGATATGGTACTGTTACCGGTAAAATAAGTGAATCGGTACATATAAATTTAGCGGTTGAACTGTTTTCTACGAAAAATCCATCTTTGTCACACACGTCTTTTGTAAATTTAAAGTCTCAATTTGAGTTTAAAACAATACCGGAAGGTAATTATTCACTTTATTTTTTTAAAGATAGTGACAATGATATGAAATACAGTTTTGGAAATGCATTTCCAAATATACCATGTGAGTGGTTTTACTTTTATCCGGATACATTCGAAGTGCGGACAAATTGGGAAACAGAAATTGCTCCAATTAAATTACCGGAGGTAAATTAATGTATTGCGTAATAATGGCAGGGGGAAGCGGTACTCGATTTTGGCCATACAGCAGACAGAATCGCCCAAAGCAGTTACTCAATATCGTAGGCGAAACCAGTATGTTGCAGATGACAGTGGACCGTCTAAAAAAAATAAATACTGTTCAGGATATTTTCATTGTAACAAGACAAGATTTAGCAGATGTAATTAAGGAAGAAATAGCCGGAGTTAAACCTGAAAATATCATTATTGAACCAAGTGGTAAAAACACTGCTCCCTGTATTGGGTTATCGGCGCTTAAAATGGCCAAATTGCAGAAAAATGCCGTAATGGGTATTTTCCCGGCTGATCACCTAATTGTTGGTCACAAACGATTTGCTAAAGCAATTACCACAGCAAAACACATAGCTTGTAAGAGAAATGCTTTAGTTACAATTGGTCTAAAACCGACTTTTCCATCTACCGGATATGGTTATATCCAGTATGATCTCGATAGCGATGCTGATCATTTGGACGCTTATAATGTAAAAGTATTTGCGGAAAAACCGCATTTATCATTAGCTAAAAAATTTATTAAAAGCGGTGATTTTTTATGGAACTCAGGTATGTTTATTTGGACTGTGGATACATTTTTTAAAAATTTACAGAAGCACATGCTCGATTTATTCCATCAACTTAAGCAAATTGATAAATTAATTGCTGCTGGAAAAGATTTTAAGGAGGTATGGGAAGAAATCAAACCGGAATCAATTGATTACGGCATCATGGAAAAAGCTAAAGATGTTTATTTAATAAAAGCTAAATTTGAATGGAGCGATTTAGGCTCTTGGAACACCGTTTATGATTATATGCATAAGACTGATGAAGGTAATGCAATCAAGGGTGATGGTATCGTTTTAAACGGAAAAAATAATTTTATTCAATCCGATAATAGACTTACTGCTGTTGTTGGTTTAGATAATATTGTTGTTGTAAACACGGATGATGCTACGTTAGTTATTCCAAAAGATCAGGTAGAAAATGTGAAAGATTTGGTGAATTATATTAAAAAGCAAAACCGTGAGGAATTGTTATAATTTATTTTGAATACAGACAAAATATTTGAATATTTATTAGAATTAGCCGAGCGGATGGGAATTCGTATTGTTAAAGGAAAAGGTGATTTCAACGGTGGTGATTGTCGTGTGCGTGAGGACAAAGTGATTGTAATCAATAAAATCAAACCAATTGAATATCAGTCAAAGATAATAGTAGAAGGATTAGCAAATCATGGTTTATCGGATCATTATTTGATTCCGGCAGTACGTTCATATATTGAAGATAAGTTAAATATTAAGATATAATTACTAACATACAATTTAATAGAGGGAAAAATGAAAGAGTATAATTCAGGTGACATTAGAAATTTAGCTGTAGTTGGGCATGGAGCTTGCGGTAAAACCATTTTATCGGAGGCTATGTTAGTCAACGGAGGAATTGTAAATCGAATTGGTTCGATTGAAAACGGATCAACGGTTTCCGATTATCATCCTGATGAACATAGCCGCCAAATATCTATACATGCCACAACACTGCATATCGAATGGAATGAAAAGAAAATTAATTTTATTGATACTCCCGGATATCTTGATTTTGTCGGCGAAGCGCTTGGAGCTTTAGCGGTTGTTGATATGGCAATGGTTGTTATTCATGCTGCTCAGGGAATAGAAGTTGGTACAGAGCAGATGTGGTCAAATGCCACAAAAAAGGGTATTCCAAAGATGTTAGTAATCAATGGTATGGACAGAGAGCATACAAAATTTGATGAAATCCTTAAAAAGGCTCGTGAACGATTTGGTAATAATGTGTTTCCGTTACAATTACCTGTCAATGCCGGTCCCGGTTTTAATCAAATTATTGACATAGTTAGAAGTGAAATTATAACATACAAAACGGACGGTAGCGGCAGTTTTACTGAAGCTAAAGCCGATGGGGAATGGGCAAACCGAGTAAAACAATTACATGAAGAATTTATTGAATATATAGCTGAATCTGATGATACATTATTAGAAAAATTCTTTGAGCAAGGTAGCTTAACTGAAGATGAAATGAGACAAGGAATTCATACTGCTTTCCAGAATCAATCATTTATTCCTTTATTTTGCACATCAGCAACAAATAACATCGGTATTAACCGATTATTAGATTTTATAAGTAAATATGGTTCTTCACCAGTTGACAGAGCGAGTGTAATGGCTAAAGATATTAATAAGAAGGAAGACATTAAAGTAAAGCTCGATAATCCTGAACCTGTCGTACAAGTTTTTAAGACAATCAGCGAAGCACACGTTGGTGATCTTTCATTTTTTAGGGTTTATTCAGGAAATGTAACTATAGGTCAAGATCTCTACAATTCCTCTCAAAGTTCAAGTGAGCGTATGGGGCAGTTATTTGTATTAAATGGTAAAAATCGTACCAGTGTACAACATATCAATGCTGGGGATATCGGTGCAGTAGTTAAGTTGAAAAACACTCATACAGGTGATACTCTTTGTAGTGCAAAATTTAAGGTTATATTACCAGAGACTGATTACCCAAATCCAAATATCCATGCCGCAATTATGCTTAAATCAAAAGGCGATGAGGAAAAAATATCAATGGGATTGGCTTCACTACATGAAGAGGATCCAACTTTTGTATATCGCGTGGATAGTGAAATTCGCCAAACTATCATATCTGGG
>JAUWFQ010000085.1 GCA_030606865.1 bacterium | reverse complement strand
TACCACGGGGCCGTATATGGCACCCCAACCTATGAGACCGGTAAGATTGGCTCCTACGCAATTAGCCTTGGCGCTGATTCGAATGATTATATAATCGTGCAGGACCACCCTGGGATAGAGTTTACCGGTGAATCCTTCTCTGTCGCGCTGTGGGTGAACAGCGAAAAATAAAATAACAATCCAAAATTTATAATTTTTTAAAGGTCGGATAGTTTTTGAATTGTACAAAAATGCGATGCAAAAAAGCAGTGCTGCAATCAAATAGGGGTTTAATCTTAAAAGAAATAATCCTGTTAAGATTAATAAAGCAATCCAAAACCGTTTTGAGCGAAAGAATTCCATATCATTGTTGCAGTTGTGCAGACAGTCGTTTTTTAAGCGCCCAAGCAAAATAGGCGGCGCCTAACGGTAATATAATCTGCGCTACAAGATAGATTCCTAACATCCACCACCCGGCGCTGAAGCCTACGCGGTCGGAAAATCCTTGTGCTAATTCGAGGATAACTGGAACAAAATTTGAGCCAAATAAAATTGTTTTAGTAACAATAGTTTGGATTATCGGGTACAGCGCCATCACTAAACCCGACGCGAAAAAGCCAAGTCGACCGGGGTGGAAAAGAGATAAAATCACTTCAATGAGTATTCCTTCCGCAATAATTGCGACGAATGGTCCGAGTTTAACCGTGGCAAAACTAAGCGCTTTAATAAAAGCGGCGATTAGCGCCATTAAAAAGGTGCTCCCACGTGTTGGATTGTAAATCCGAGCAATTAAAATAATGATCAGCGCGATTGAAGCGAGAATCGAACCGGAAAAGGGAAGATGAAGCAAATGTAGCGCATTACCGAGCGTGGCTTCAATAAAACCCCACAAAGTTCCAAAAACTGCAATTGACACAATTGATTTCCGATTCATTATTTCTTTTTTGCTGCGCAACAATCCAATTTAAATTTTTAATTTACACATCTAATTTATTATTAAAATTATTAATACGTAAATGGATACTGTTGTATCAAATATCAACGCCTACATTCTCACCGGCGGTCAAAGCCGCCGATTGAACATAGATAAAAGTCTTGTTCAATTAAATGGTAAAACACTTACAGAAATAGTTCATCAAAAACTAAGTGTGGTTTTTAATAATATCTATATAGTAGGGAAGGAAAACCATTTTCCTGATTATAATTTTGTTAAAGATATTAAACCAGTTCAATGTCCGTTAAATGGTATTGTAACAGCGCTAGAACATAATCAAAATGAATGGATATTCGTAATCGCTTGTGATTTACCGATGGTTAAAATAAACAGTATCAGTGAATTACATGATAATATTAATTCAAGCGCACAAATTGTTTTACCAATCGTGGATGATGATCTTCAACCTTTATGTGCTTTTTATTACAAAAGTGTATTGAAGAAATTTAACGCTGCAATTGGTAAAGGTGACTATTCGTTGATGAAATTATTAAAACAAATTGAAGTAGTAAAAGTCACAATTCCAATAGAAGACGAAGAACAATTCTTGAATATTAATTATCAGAAAGATTTAGAGAAAGCGGAAGAATTGTTGAAAATAGAAAATAATTGATCAGATCATTTATTTTCAAATTGTTTTTCGACAAACACGCTCTTACAAGACAGTACTAATAATTGAAGTAGAAAAGGGACACTTTTGTCGTGTCCCTTTTTATGCTTGCATGAATGTTACGTTTCAGCATACAGGAACTTGTAAATGCTTATATTGTTGATGTTTCGTTGGGCTCATAACTTAGGAGATATTTTTACATACTTTACTGGTGTAACCACAAGAAAAGGATTTCCCATAGGACTTAACATTAATGAATAAATCTTGAGGGTGTTAATATAGTCAAATATATTAAAATAAAACCGGAATGCGGGCATGCTTAGTGTTGATACGCTTAAAAAGAACCATTTTTTCAAGGGTTTGAGCAATCTCAACTTACTTGAACGGGGTGGGTGTTGTGGTGAGTGAAGACATTATTTGTCGCTTGCTAAGAATAACCAGATTTGCCTATATTATTAAAAATATAGGAGGATTGTCGATGAAACGATTGGTTGTGATTGTATTATTTCTATTGATGGCGTGCAGTGAAGACCGGTCGGTGATCAAACTCGAACAGTACGAAGGCGGTTTTTTTCAGGTCGATATTCCAAAGGGATGGCAGGTGATGACAGGTGGGGAGTGTAGCACCTTCGGACTGGTTATCCGTGATAAACAAAGACCGGCAAACCAGGTATTTTATTTTGGTTCAGTTGGACCCTTATACTTATCGATACAGCAGAAGCAGATTGATATGGGTTATATGCGGATGGGTGGTTACCCAGTCACGTGGATTGAGATGCCGGTGGTATCACCGTTTACACCGGAGAATTTCTTTTCCCATTTTCAGGAAATGACTCAGACCTCCATTGCGCGGAATTACATGTCCGGATTGCCACAACTATATAATCTGCGGGTGATAAGCAACACGGACTATCCCTCCCGGTTTCCTGGTGGAAAGACAGCAATGGTCAGGGTCTTGTTCACCGAAGGCGAACAAATAGGTGAGGGTTTACTGATGTGCACAACTGTACCTATGCTGCCATTCACCGGCGGTCCCGGCGGTGGAATAGGTTATGCCTATATGGTAGCAGGGATAACGGCCGAAAAGAGTCAGTTTGTCCGCCTGCAGTCTGAATTGTTGAAAAGTCTGGAAAGCTTTACGATTAGCGAACAGTATGTGAACAAGTGCATGCAAATATCCCAGCAGCAGTTTCGAGGCATTCTGAAAGCTGGACAGACTCTTAGTGAAACATCCGATTTGATTCTAAAGGGCTGGCAAAATCGAAATGAGCGCTACGATGTAATGTCGGAGAAACAGTCTGATGCGATCCTGGGTTATGAACGAGTCTATAACCCGGAGACGGATCAAGCCTATCAGGTGACCCATGAGTTTTGGGAAAATTATCTGCAGAACCAGGAGCAGTTTGACATGTCCAATTTACAGATCATCCCCGAGACAAACTATGAATTGTGGATGCAGTCCCCGGAATTACAGAGGGAAATCCGTTAATCCGGTATATATTTCGCTTTACGATATATGTTTTTATTATAATGGTAACACTAATGAATTAACTCATTGTTTTGTTGATGGCATAAATATTAATATTGTGCCACTAATTAATGTAGGATATGATGAAATTGGTTCGTTTTGGTGTTTCTATTGAAGAAGGTCTACTAAAAAAGTTTGACCGTCTTCTACATAAACAGAAGTATAATAATCGCTCCGAAGCGTTACGGGATATGATACGTGCTGCTCTTGTGAAAGAAGAGTGGTCCATGGAAGTACGCATTGCCGGTGGAATCGCTTATGTATATGATCATCATCAGCGGCAGTTGGTAAATAAGCTCTTGGATGTTCAGCATTCCTTTCATGATATTATTGTTTCTTCACAACATGTGCATCTTGATCATGATAATTGCATAGAAATTGTCATGGTAAAAGGCTTGGCAAAGAAAGTAAGCGATCTGTTTTATCAATTGAAAGCAATCAAAGGTATCAAGCACATAGACATCATCAAATCTACTACCGGTAAAATATTGGAATAATTTTTTACAAATTAGTGCTACGAATATTAATAACATAACACAATATTTAGGAGGACATTTATCATGAAACTAATCAATAACTGGACGATCATCAGTGTTGCGTTGCTGATACCGATGTTGAGTTTGCAGGCTCAGTACAGCGGATATTTTTCATATCGTGATTCGCTCTGGGTTCACCAGATGGATTCTGTTTTCGTGGAGGGTAACCAACCACCGGGTCTGTCGCCTTTAGCTCGAACTACGGTACCTCAGGAACGAATAGAGGCGATGGCCTACCGGGATTTGAATGAGATCATTACCGGGGAGGTAGCAGGTTTTTTTGGCAGTCAAAAAGGCGTTATGGGTTACGGTGTAGCTGGTGGATCGGCTGGGAAGCTGTCTCTCCGCGGGCATGGCGGTGATCCGACCACCGGGCTGCTGATAGCTCAAAACGGAAAGCCGGAAATCATGGGTCTTATGGGGCATCCGGTTCCTGATGCCTATTCCGCTGATGTGGTGGGTGAAGTGGAAATCATTAAAGGGGCGGCATCCATTCTATACGGGACTAATGCCATTGGTGGTGTAGTGAATATGAAAACAAAGCGGGTTATGTCCGACGGTTTCACCACGCGGATTCGGATGGCACGCGGTAATTTTAATGTAAAAAGACTGGTTATCCAAAATGGAGGCAAATTTGATCGCTGGGATTACTATCTTACGTTTGGACAACGTTCTACAATCGGGCACCGACCCCACAGCGCTTTTTCGTCAACGGCCTATCATGTTCGGCTGGGATACGAAGTTCGTCCCAACCTGTCCCTGTCGCTGGTGGGGAAAGCGGTACCATTACATATGGAAGACCCCGGCCGGGAGGGCGGCGATACGGGATTGGAGTACGACATCGTCCGCGGAGACCTGACTCTGTTAGCGCACTTGGACTTGTCTCGGTTGAAGCTGAATTATCAAGCATTCCACAATCAGGGGGAACACGAGATTTCAGACGGATTTCATTCCACCGATTTCTGTGACGGTCTGATCCTTAAAAACCACCTGTATTTTCTGCCAGGAAATTCTACTACGATCGGCGTGGATTATAAACAGTACGGTGGCAAGTTGATTCAAGTATTCAAACCCACCCTGGTGGGGAAACGTTTTGATGTGCGTGAGACGGCCCTGTATGTCTTAAGCGAACAGACGATTCGGCAGATAAAGATCTCCGCCGGGTTGCGGGGAGAAAATCATTCTGTGTACGGGTGGGTAACGGTTCCTCACGTCGGAGTTAGTGTAAACTTCAGCCCCGAGCTGACGTTCTATGGCAGCCATGGTAAAGGTTTCCGTAGTCCTACCATCCGTGAAATGTATCTCTTCCCGGCGCCCAATGAACAATTAAAACCAGAGAAATCGGTTACTACTGAAATCGGCACTACATACAAATTAGGATTCAACCTGTCTGTGACCGGTGATTATTATATCACCACCGGAGTTAATCGGATCGAAACTCTGGGTGTTTGGCCCAATCTGGAATTGCGGAATTCCGGTGAATTTAATTACCATGGGATAGAAGCACATTTGAAATATTTGCCGTTCCGAGGAATGCAGGTTGCTTTTAATGGCAGTGTTTTTTATGCTGACGATCCCGTAGCTAATCAGCCGGGATCGCAGATGCGTATATCGGTGAGTTATCACCGCAAATATTATACTGTACGCGGAAATGTTGATTACGTGGAGGGATTGCAATATTTTGAAAGGGGTTCTTACAAAACACTTCCTGATTATACACTCATCAATTTAGGGTTGGAAGCTATCCCCAGTAAGCACGTAAATATTTTTGTTCAGGTAAAGAATTTGGCCGATGTGGAATATCTGACCATGGCTGGTTACCCGATGCCCGGACGGACATTGGAAGGTGGTGTGATTTTTGATTTCTGAAGATCGTGAACAGATTACCCTGGACCTGATTTTAGGTGCAGTCATTTTGGTATTAGCATTGGTGTTTCCCATTTTTTTTCATGTGGTGCATCTGGAATCTGCTTTTTTGCCAATGTTTTTTCCAATCGCCTTGGGCGGCATGCTGATTAAACCGCGGGTAGCAACCATTGTGGGATTTTTAGCGCCCTTTCTGACCGAAATGCCGCCCTTCTATCCGCCAGTTGGCGAACGAAGGTTTTCGTTAAAAGCCGGACGGACGAACTTATCACTCGTAATATAGTGAAGAGGGATACCTCCTCCACTACACTTCGTTACGAAGTGCAAGCTCTAAACACCTTCCAATATTGGGAGGTGTTTTGTTATAGTTAAGCGAAGTATAAGGTTGAAAATTCAACATTTTAATGAATGACAGTTTCAACGTAAGCAGATTTTAATTGTTGTTTTGCAAGTGTCTTTTTTACCGGTGACAATTTTAGAATTGCTCCTAATACTGCTGACAAGGCACGATGGCTCCATAAAACTCTATTATCAAATATCAGATTTTGTAATTTGCCGCGTTCAATTGCCATAATTACTGCTTTTTGAACACTGGTAGTAGGTGTGATTACACGTTTTTCACGAGATTTAAGTGTAATAGTATCTTTATCACAAGCTTTCACACACAATCCACATCCTAGACATATATCCTCATTTAATCGAGCCATTTTCATTTTAGGTTTATTATGATTGTTGGCTGATACAAGAGTCATTGCTTCAACAGGACAAACATTTACACATTTACCACAACCGTTGCAATTGCTTTCATCCACGAAAGGTAGGAAATTAGTTGTATGCACCGGATTCATAATCGCGAAGCGCCGCGCAGCAATCATTGCCTCACAGCAACATCCACAGCAGTTACATATAAAACTAACCTTTTTCTGTACATTTTCTCCGAATTGGACAAGATTGTTATCGTATGCCTGTTGTAATAAATCAAGTCCTTCAACTTTATCGACTTTACGCGCATGACCATGTTTAATTAGAGATGCTGCTGTTGTATTAAAAGTCATGCAAATATTCATTGGTGCATCACAAGCCATATTTAAGTGTTCTTTCTTATGACGGCAATAACACATGCTTATTCCCATATAACGGGCAGTTTCAATCACATTTGTTGCTCGCTCATAATCAAGGACATATAGGGCATTATCTTCAGTTAACACTGGTTCATGAACGAATGTTCGACCTAACTGAGTGTTACCCTCGGTAAAAAGTGCTTTTACAAAATCATCTTCAATATTAATATACTGATAAAATAATTCGCTTAATACTTTTTGATCTATATCATCACGTACGCGCATCAAAGAGAATTCGAAGAATCCCGCCATTGGTGGTGGCAGGGTATAAGTTGTTTTACCATTTTGCTCAATATCAACTAATAGTGCACGTGAGGCGAGTTTATCTAATACTTTTTTAGTACTGACCAAATCCATTTTCCATATTTTACTGGCTTTTTGAGCTGTGAATGGTTTGATCGGCATTAAAGATACTAATCCTGCTTCTTGCTCTGAAAAAAGTATCTTTAATATTTTTGTTAATAACTCAGACGGAGGAGCACCTAGTGGATATCTATTTAATCTTTCAACTAATTTATTATAGGCAGAATGATTTGTATGATGTGCCATATTTTCAAAGTCCTTGGATTCACATAGAAAAGTAAGTTCTTTTTAAAATCAAAGGCAATAGATTAGTGGTAAAGATTTTACGGGAGAATGAATCATTATTCGGATTGATAAAAACTTCGCATAAACCATTTTTTACGAACTATTTTAAGATTCTCAATACTAAAGCGTCTTTTCACAATTCTGAATTTTATTACAAAAATATCGGTCATGTGATACAAATATAACAGTTCCATTAAACTTCATTAAAGCATCTTCAAATGCTTCCCTTGCAGATATTTCTAAATGGTTGGTAGGTTCATCTAATACTAATACATTTGAATCAGAAAATATGATTTTGGCTAGTGCTGTTTTTGATTTTTCTCCAATACTTAATGAAGATATTTTTCTATTTACCTCATCTTTTTCAATATTAAAACACCCAAGAATTATTCTTGCTTGAGTCTGTTCTCTTATATTACCTTGGATTACTTCTTCAAGTATAGTGCTATTTAAATCAAGATTTTCATACTCCTGTGCATAATAACCAATTTTAACTTTTGGTGCCCAATTAATCAATCCTCCGGATTGTGTCATATTATTTGTAATTATCTTTAATAATGTTGACTTGCCACTTCCATTCTTTCCTTTTATGGCTAATCTATCTCCATTTCTAACTTCAAAATTGATATCATCTAAGACGAAATTATCTTCAAATATTTTACTAAGTTTTTCTACCTTTAGTACTATTTTATTTTTTAATGTGGAATCATGTAATGATAATTTTCTCTCTTTTTCAATGAAAGGTTTTATCGCTTCTTCTTTCTTAATGATTATTTCAATCCGTTTTTCAATGTTCTTGGCTCTTTTCATAGCCTTTTTACCCTTATTAGTGACATCTTCATATGTATGAGCATTTCCACCAGAACCCGTTTCACCTTGGTATGAACTAGCCCATTTCTTTCTTTGGCTTTGAGTTTTTTTCAGCTGTTTTATTTTCTTTTGCTGTGATTCGAATTCATGCATTTTTTGATTGAATTCGGTTTCTTTTTCAGATTTATAAAACGAATAATTTCCTGAGTATACTCTTAACTCTTTATTCTCAATTTTCCAGATTGTAGTAACTGTTTTATCAAGAAATTTTCTATCATGACTTATTGTGATATACGGAATATTCGTTTCAGTTAAGTATCTTTCTAACCATTCTAGTTGACTTATATCCAGGTGGTTTGTGGGTTCATCTAAAAATAAAATATCTGGC
>JAUWFQ010000081.1 GCA_030606865.1 bacterium | reverse complement strand
GTCGGTATCTACCGATTGGTTCTTCAGTTTATACAGGAACTGAGCTTGCTGTTAACCTAGCTCCAATACCTGGCTTAAGCGTTGGTCTAAATCTGACAATGGCTGCCAATGAATGGGGCGAACCGGATGATTCTGAAGGCGCTCAATATTTATACAGCGGAGATGACGTAGTTGCTGGTACAGATTATAACGATACTGATGGTGATGGTAGATGGGATGCTGGAGAGACAGCCAAGCACAGTGATTTTGTTGATAAATTCGGCAACAAAACTGAAGTTGGAATGCCCCAGTTTATTCTTGGTGCAACTGCTAATTACACAATAGCCGGATTCACGGTTGGTGTTGCCTTCCGTCGTTATCAAGATATATATATTCTTGAAAACAATGCTGAAGCATTAGTTGGTCCTGGCGATGATGATCTATATTTCACAGATGATGATGAAATGAATGAAGTCATACCGTCAGCAAATATTATTGACTTAGTCGCAAGATACTCACTACCTGTATTGAAAGGTGTTGATCTATCCTTACATGTCACTAATATTCTTGATACAAAATACTGGCAGACCGGTGATTCATATGGATTCAAACCAGGTGCTGCTCGTTATATCGTGTTAAACGCTGGAATTACGCTCTAACAAATAAGATAGATACATTGTTTAAAGAAAAACCCCCAATAGTTTGGGGGTTTTTCTTTTACGATACCAATGTCATTGCGAGCATAGCGAAGCAATCTGATAGTATATGTAGATTGCCGCGTCGCATCGCTTCTCGCAATGACAATGAATAAAATAATACTAAAACAACTTCATATTACTTTTTAATTTTAATGCATGAAAACTTCAAATCCATTCATCGGAATTGCTGGAAACATTGGCGTAGGAAAAACCACATTTACAGATATTGTCGCTGAGCGCAACGGTTGGCATCCTTTTTATGAATCGGTTATGGATAATCCTTATTTAAGTGATTTTTACGGTGATATGAAACGCTGGAGTTTTAATCTGCAAATTTACTTTTTGCATCATCGTTTCCGTAATCATGTTAAGATGTCAAAGCTATCTAAGGGAGTAATACAAGATCGAACCATTTATGAAGACGTTGAAATATTTGCCAAAAACTTGCACGCAATGGGTAATATGGATGATCGAGATTGGGAAAACTACCGGAATCTATTCAAAGTAATGATATCATTCTTGCGGAAACCCGATCTAATTATATATCTAAAAGCTTCCACCGATACTTTATTAACACGCATTAAAAAACGAAACCGCAGTTATGAGAAAACTATAGACCCTGAATATTTACACACACTAAATGTTTCTTATGATAAATGGATTGCAAATATTAAGGATATGCCGGTGCTAACCCTAGATACAAATAATTTTAATATTTTTAAAGATCAGGAAACGCTACAATTAATTATTAAAGATATAAATAATAAATTATCATAAAACGTTTATACATAGGGACAGGTCGCGACCTGTCCCTACAGAATTATTTGATAATCATATATAGCATAGGTCATTCTAAAGCCGTCTAATCGCTTCACTCAGGAAACTGGTTGATAACTGCACCCTACTCCCTGACTACTAACCCCTGTTTAACTCCCTTAATTCCTGTTGAAGTAGAGCTTCCTCCATTACTGCTTCAATAGGATCATCACCGCATTGTTCTAATTCACGAATCTTAAATCGTGTTGCTTTTATTTTTTCCTTGATTGGATAGGATTTTAAAACATACATACAATCAGCTACTTCAATCTCCGGACTTTCCTGTGGTTTATCTTCCATCAAAATTTTTGTCACTAATTCACGTTCTTGTTTGGTATCAAATTGATCAATGATAGAGGAAAATTTTATATCCTCATATAAAGGTAGCAAAATTTCTGCTAACTTTTTTAGAACCGGTTCGCTAAATAAAGTTATTTCAATGTTATCCCTAACAACTTGACGAATTTGCGAATCATCACTAGCCAATAATTTTACTAATATTAATTGAGCTTTTTGAATTAGCGAGGAAAACTCCAATGGTTGTTCGTTAACATCATTTTCTTTTGTCCTTGTACGTTGACGGGTTTGCTCTCTTTTTAGTCGTTGTAATAATTCGGTTTCGTCAATTTGTAAACGCTGACTGATATTCTTCAAAATACTATTGCGAATAATACTGTCACTAATGCTGGCTATTGCAAATAAAATATTATTCACAAATTGTGATTGTTCAGCCGATGATAGGGTCTCCACATTTTTTGAGCTTATTTGAAAATCAATCAGTGATACAGCTGATTCCGCCCCTTGCTGAATCGCCTCTGCGCCATTTTTCATAATCCAATCATCCGGATCTATTCCTGCCGGAACTTGCACAATTAAAGGTTCTACTCCACCTTGATATAACAAATAACCCGCTCTAATTGCTGCGTCTGTACCTGCTTGATCCCCGTCATAAGTTAAGAAAACACGATTTGTAAATTTTCTAATTTGTTGAACATGGCGTTCAGCAAGTGCTGTACCTGATGCTGCTACCACATTCTCAATTCCGGCTTGGTATAACTGGATAAAATCCATATAGCCTTCGACTAAAAAAACAGCTCCTTTTTCACGTATAGTCTGACGCGATAAATGCAATCCGTACAAAACATCGCTTTTGTGATAAAGCGGTGTTTCCGGTGAATTCAGATATTTAGCCGGCTCATCTTTATCAAGGGTGCGCCCACCAAAAGCGATAACCTTACCCGAGTTATTAGATATCGGAAACATAATTCGATCCCTGAATCGATCAAATATTCCCTTGTCCGTTTTTGTAAATAGCCCTGATTTTTCTATTATGTCTTTGGTATAATTCTGCGCTTTCACTTTATTTAATAAATCTTCCCAGCCGGTGGATGAAAGACCTATTTTAAACTTTTTAATAGTCTCCGTTGTTAATCCACGTTTTGTTAAGTACTTAATTACATTTTTACTTTCATCTGAGAATAGACGTTTATGAAAATAATTTGCTGCAAAATCATGTAGCTCATACAATTTTGTAAAATAGTCTTTTCCTTCTACAGCTCCACTTAACCTCACCTCGATTCCATATTTATCACCAAGTTGCTTTACGGCTTCCACAAAACTGATTTTTTCATATTCCGTTAAAAACGTAAATACATTGCCGCCGGCTCCACAAGCAAAACATTTATAAATTTCTTTCACCGGAGAAACATATAATGAGGGGTGAGTATCATTATGGAATGGACAAATACCAACAAAATTTTGTCCTCTTTTTCGCAGGTCTAAATACTGCGATATTACATCCACAATATTTGCTGCATCGCGAACGCGATCAATTACTTCAGGCGATATCCGGGCCATTAATTTCCGTCTTCTTGAGCGGGAGAATCATCAGCAATTATTGATTTTACATAATTCTTTCCCGCAGCTACAGGATCCTCCCATCCAAAAAATTCGATGTTTTTATCTCGAACTGTCTTAACAATACTTGCTACGCGCGATTCCTGATATAAAGTGTCTGTCCAAGTCTGAACGGGAAGCAACTCAAAAGCCCACAAAATAAGAGTAATCGGAATTACACCTTTCATAACCCCAACTACAAACCCTAATAACTGATTTAATAATCTATTTTTTTTAAATCCAACAATTTGATCTATTAACACAACAATAATTCTAGTTACAATAAAAGTGATAATAAAAATAACAGAAAAACAGACAAATAATATGAAATATGGATTAACGCCTAACTCTTGTTGTAAAATTTCAGCAAAATCAACGTAATAAGTAATACTCAGCCACAGAGTAAATACTAAAGAAAAAATTCTTCCAATTTCAATAACAAATCCACGTTTAAAACCACCAAATCCTAAAAATAATAAAAACGTAGTAGCGAAAAGATCAAAAAATAGTATGGCATTCATTGTAACAGTTCTCGTAAAAACAATTGAGCTTTTTTACCATCTATTTTGCCTGCACCTTTTTTCATTATAATAGGCATTACTTTACCTATATCAGATAATGCTTGTGCCTCAGTTTCTTCAACTGCACTTTTTACAATATTTCTAATTTGCTCATCAGTCATCATTTTGGGCAAATATTGTTCAATAATTTGCAATTCCTTTGTTTCCTGTTCTACTAAATCATCCCTCCCGCCAGTGCGAAACATGGTAATTGATTCCTTGTGCTGTTTTGCTATAGACTGTAAAACTTTTAATTCATCGACTTCGGTTAACTCCTCACGTTTAGCAATTTTTTGGTCTTTAAGTTTAGCAAATACTACTCGTAATGTTTTAGATTTTACAGTATTCTTAGCTTTCATTGCTTGGTACATATCTGATTGTATTTTGTCGAATAATTTCATTATCTACCCTAAGTTTGATCGATACGCTTCATTGCAATTAATAAATTGTCCTGATTAGTATCAAAACCGATAAATCGCCGACCGCGTACTTTTACGATAACTCCAATATCGCCGCTACGCATAAACGGATCTACAATGTAATTTAATTTAAATGAACTGGCATCCAAAATACGATTAATTAACGACTTTGGCTTATGTTCTTTATTGTCATCATCTGAATTGGTTCTGATATTAATAATGTCATACCAAAAATTTGATAATCTTTCTTCATTTTCTGCGCGCAATAACAACCTTCCTGTTCCAACCGATTCCTGTCCAAAAAGAAATTCGTTGGTCTTTGTAGCAAACCAGACATCACTCAATTGGTTTTTCCAGGTAGCTGTTCTGGGTTGATCATTTGCATTATCATCTCGCCAGGTGATTCTGGTTTGCACGATAAATATATTAGATAATAATGAATGAAACATTCCTGAATAGCGCCAACCACAAAGCAAATAAATAGAACCGGTTATTTTTAATACTCTGCGCGCTTCCTTTAACCAATCCTCATTCCACTTATAGAATTCTTGTAATGTGAGTTGTTTTCCTTTTTCCTGCGCATAGCGCCAGGGATCTTCGGGTGGATCAGCTATTATTAAATCAATTGAATCCTCCGGTAATTTTGAAAGACCGGTTAAACCATCGGCTAAAAAAATTCCTTCGTGCATATTGTCTGCCGTCATTTTTATATCATCAGCTGTTTGTAAAGCCGGTAAATACCGATTAAGATCGGCAATGCTCAGCCCCTCATACGGTTCTAAAGGATTTGCGAATAATGGCGTCTTTTCGGAAATATTCATCTTTAAATTTAAAAATAGAACAACTCTAAAAAAAACAATTCCGATCCAGGCAATTTTGTACACAACAAATAATAATTAGAGTAATTTATCTACCATGAAAAAGAAGATAAAAGTGATTTTTATTTGCACGGGAAATTCTTGCCGATCACAAATGGCAGAAGGTTTGTTACGATATCTTGCCAATGACCGCTTTGAAGTATTTAGCGCAGGTACTCATCCTAGTCGCCTTCATCCGATGTCTATCCGTGTGATGAAAGAACTCGGTATCAATATTTCAACTCATACTTCTGATCCGCTTGATAAATATCTTGGACACGGTATAGATTACGTAATTACGCTCTGCGATAATGCCCGCGAGTTTTGTCCCACTTTTCCAGGCAATTCTAAAAAGATACATTGGAGCATTGATGATCCATTCCGCAGTTGGAAAAGCGATCATAAAATTATCGGACGGTATCGTAAAACACGTGACGAAATTCAACAATGCCTTGAGCAACTTATTGAATTGATATAACGACGCACTTTCTTTAAAATTAATGAATCTTCAACCGCTGAAAATATTTTCTTCCCTTTTTATTGTTATACCTCAATTATTCTCACAAGTAATTATTACAGAAGTGATGTATAATCCGCAGTCTGGTTCGGACTTTCCCAATGAATTCGTTGAACTGTATAATCCGGATAGCACAAATGCTGTTAATTTAACTGGCTGGACTATTTCCGATAAGTACGATACGGATGATTTAACCGATGCCGGATATGGTTTACAACTTCTCCCATTAGAATATGCGGTTATCTTTGCTAATAATTATGATATTCCAACAGGCATATACAACAGCATCCTTCCTTCCGATACAATTATAATTAAAGTCGATGACAACAATATTGGCAATAGTGGTGGGTTATCAAGTACTGATGCACTATTTCTCAAAAATGATTTAGATATCGTTGTTGATTCATTTGAATGGACCAACATCGCACCGGAGGGTTTTTCGATTGAAAAGGTTTGGTTAGACCTACAACTGAATACACTCGATAATTGGAAAGCAAGCAAAAATACATTAGGAACTCCTGGGGCACCAAATAGCGTTGCGCCATTAAATATAGATGGTGCAATCAGTAGTGACATTATTTACACTCCACGTTATCCAAAACCGGACGAGTCAATAATTGCAAATATTACTGTAGAAAATGTCGGAATTCAAGATATTAACGGTACGGTTACTGCCACATTTAACAATAATATTATTAGCTTAGCAGATTTCCTTTCATTATCATCAAGAGAAACTGCCACAATTAATATCCCGCTTAATACACTGCCTTCCGGTCGGCATAAAATAATATTTGAATTGTCCATCGCAGGAACAGATGAAGATTCTACTGACAATACCGCCACAAAAAAACTTGGTGTTTCATATGAAGCAGGAGCAATAAGAATTAATGAATTCCATGCCAAACCCGGCGATAATCAAATTGAATTCATTGAATTGGTTAGTTTTGGATCTATAGTCATGGATGGTTGGATAATTGCAGATAATTCTACTAAAAAATTGCTGCCAATAACGTATATCGAAATCGGAGAATATGCTGTAATTGCCAGCGACACTTCAATAAAATCCATCTCAAATCCTGATGCACATTATTTAATTCCATACGGGGGGTTGCCCACTTTAAATAATAGTGGTGACGGAATTTATCTGTTAGATATGAATCATACCGTAATCGATTCACTAATATATGGTTCCGGATGGCCTGTTGTTGCAGATACTTCTACCGAAAAATTACGACCTGATTTTATTAGCAGTGACCCTGTTAATTGGAAAACCTCTTCTAATAATGCAGGTATGACGCCGGGTTATATAAACTCAGTATATTTAATTGATTACGATGGTGCGATAATTACTAACGGCATTTATCACGAGCCGGAATTCCCCAAATCAAACGAATTCATAAAGTTATTTCTACCGGTTACTAATCATGGCGCTCAATCAATTTCAGGGGACATATCTGTTTTTGAAAATGACAATCTAATCGGCAATATCAACTTCACCGATATCGCTAGAAGAGACACATCAATTTTACAAATATCTTTCCCGGCTATGAATTCCGGGATACATTCGCTTCAGATAAAATTAGAAATTGCTGAAGATCAAAATATTGAAAATAATAATGCCGTCGATACAATTTATGTCAGTTATGAATTTGGCTCAGTATTAATAAATGAATTCCTTCCGCGACCAATCTCACCGCAAGCTGAATTTGTAGAATTGGTCAGTTTTGAAAACGTCGATCTAAATAATTGGAGTATTGCTGATAAAACCAACACTTTACATCACTTTAATGGCGGTAAAGTATCTTCAGATAAATTTATTGTAATTAGCGAAGATCCCGCTTTCGCAATAATTATACCGCCTGATGCAACTTTTATCGAAGTACCGGACTTCCCATCCTTAAATAATTATGGTGACGCAATTTACCTGCGCGACTTTACCGGTACGGTGATTGATTCACTTGTTTACACAACTTGGTGGGAATTAGCTACAAGTAAATCAACCGAAAAGATACATCCTGAATTCATGTCAAATGATTCAACCGGATGGAAAGTTTCAACTGATTCTACCGGAATGACACCGGGGAGACCAAACTCAGTCGTGGCAAAAAATATTGACGGTGCTATATTCTCTGATGATATTATTCTTTCACCAGAATTCCCCGAATCTAACGAACCAATTCTTATGACTATACCGGTTGTTAATAACGGATTACAACCAATTTCAGGTAATTTAATTGTCGCGGAAAACAATCTTACTCTAGCGAGTTCTACGTTTAACGAAATTGGCATGTCCGATACAACTTATATTGATATAGAAGTACCGTCATTGTCTTCCAGTCGGCATGATGTTACAATATCACTTGATATATATAACGACGAAAATCTCGATAACAATACAGCATTAATCCATATTTTAGTAAGCTATAATTTTGGGGCAGTTACACTGAATGAATTCTTAGCTGATCCGGAATCGCCACTGTCTGAGTTTGTTGAAATTTTTGCGCAAGAGGCTATTGACTTAAACGGTTGGGCAATTAGTGACAATCGGAAATACCTCGAAGAATTTTCTGCGGGAATCATCAAATCCGGTACATATGTAGTTTTAAGTGAGGATACAAGTCTAACTGTTTTGCTGCCATCAGACGCAATTTTTATAAATATAAATGATTTTCCATCTTTAAATAATTCAGGCGATGGCATATTCATATATGATCTTACCGGAAAAATTATTGATTCACTGAACTATAATTCAGATTGGTCATTAAAGAGTGGCAGATCAATTGAAAAATTGCACCCTGAATTTATCTCTAATGACGCTTCGCGATGGAAGGTTTGTACTGATACCGCAAATACTACAATCGGTCGCGCAAACTCTATTGTAATGCAAAATTTGAATGGTACAATTTTACCCGAGTTAACAATTCATTACCCTGAATATCCGCATCCGAGTGAAAGCATTTCATTTGAGATTGCAGTGGTTAACATCGGTATTACCGATATTTCAGGTAGTGTGT
>JAUWFQ010000045.1 GCA_030606865.1 bacterium | reverse complement strand
GCTACTATTTTAAGACATATAGGGTCACTTTATATTAACCAACATGAATATGGTCAAGCAAAAAGTATCATTTTAAAAGCTAAACATGTAGCAGAGAACTATTCTTTCCAGTCTATAATTTGGGGGTTAAAAAATGATACCGGATGGTTATATGTAAAAGAAAAAAAGTATAAAAGAGCTCGTGAAACCTTTTTAGAATTACTAACTGAAGAATTATGCCCATACTTAACCAGTATAGTTACACAGAATTTGGGTTATTTGGAATTTGAGTGTGAAAATTATAAAAAAGCAATTAAGTATCATAAAAAATCTTTACAACTAACAACTAAATATGAAATTTTTGAAATGCTGTTTGAGGACTATTATAAACTCGGATTTACTAACGAAAGATTAGGTGAATATAGCGAAGCAGAAAAATTTTATTCTAAGGGATATAAGTATTTACTAGAAGAAAGGAAACAGTTGGGTATTATCTTATTGTCCGGATATAGAGGAAAATTAATAGATAATTATATGCGGTTTCTATCTAACCAGCCATCTATTTCACATGTGCGCGAGCATCGTGAAACGTTTGAGTTTGCTGAAGGCAAAACATACAGGGATATTCTTGATCTATTCCAAAATAATTTATTGATCTTACATCGTTTAAGAGAAAAAACAATTGAGGATTTATGTCATACACTCAATATTTCACTCAGGCTATATTTCGTATATCAAAAAAAGCTAGGTCTTTTAAAAAATAATAGAAAAAGCATTATACTAAATAACCAACATTTTAAGAATTATTTATATTCCATGCTATCGCTCGATTGGCGTTCCGCAATAACACAATTTGATAAGGATCTTTACCGGTTTTTATTACGTAAGTATCAATTTAATAAGACTAAAATTGCAAAGGTGTTAGGTGTCTCGAATCTAACCGTAATTAAAAAAACTGCGGAACTGTTTTAATTTATAATAAATACCTAGCCACCAAGAATATGATGGCTAAGTATTATTTTTCATATTCCGACTATTTCTTATCCACGCTCAGAAGTACCTGACCCATTTTGAGTGTTATTTTGCTCATCTGTTTCGCTTGAAAAGGGATTTGAGTTACTACAAGCAATCACAAATAAAAACGATATTGCTATTAATAATACTTTTACTATTTTCATTCTATTACCTCTTATTTTATTTTGTTTGATTATGTAATATTAAATATTATTAGTATATTTTATTACACTATTGCCGATTGGCAATGCAGTAAATTAAGAAGCTGTTAGTAGAATGGTTAGAAAAATATTAGAACGAGGGGTAGAGCGGTTTTAGGTTAATAAAAATCTATATGTCTATCAATAGTACTAAAAAGACAGATTATTATATAATCAAATATTAATTTTATACAAAAGTCATATGAGGAACAATATAATGGCTAATAGAGAAGTAAAAAGAACAAGAAAAAATAAAGATGGAGATATAGTAGCATTGTGCAATTCTTCTGAGTTATGGTCTACAAAATTTAAAAGTATGGCAATACTTGAAATTGAAGAAAAAATTCACAGATATTTTGTTAAAGTTGATAATGAAGAAGTAGATATTCATGTGGTTAATGATCGGTTGAAAGGTAAATATCTAAGAACAGATCCTAATCAAACAACTAACAACAATCTTTATGATTTACCGGATTGTTAGGGGATACAATATTAAATGTAAATAAAAGATATAAAGTGAATAATATTTTATATTATTCGCTTATCGTTTATTTTAAACATCGCTAAGGCTTATAAATGAATATATTTCTTCCCGAATATTTGCCTGCGTAACAACATGCTCCACGTGTCCATGTTTTTGTAACCATGGGGTTGTTTGAAATTCCTTAGATGTTTTATGCCCTGTATATTGTTCAATTACACGTCTTCCGGAAAAACCGATATTTCCTGCATGTTTCTGAAATAATCTTATACCACGTGAACCATAACCTATTGCAACGCCACCTAAAGTTGGATCAGTAATTATTGTGATGACCGGCAAACCGGCTTGTTCAACACGTGTTAAAGCAACATGCGCTTTGGGAATGCTTACCATAGATGAGCAACCCTCATGCATGCGTGCACCTCCACCGGAAGCCTGCAAAACCATTGGTTTTTTATTCTTAATAGCAATCTCAGCTGCTCTCCATATTTTTTCGCCTGTACTCATACAAAATGATCCACCAAAGAATCCGAAATCAGCTCCACAAAAAACTATACCATGACCCATTATCTTAACATCACCAGTAATCATTGAAGTCATTAAACCGGTTCTTTTGCGAACGCTTTTTAATTTATCTTTATATTCGGGAAATCCCAATATATCCTTATCTACAATCAATTTAGTCTCTGCATGTTCAGTAAATGAACCATCATCAAATATATTATCGATGCAATCCCATATTGATGGCCTTGTATAGCGATAGCCGCATACATCACAAATAAAACCATTATTCTTCAATCTTTCAAATCGTACCGGATCATATTTATGAACACCGTTTGTTGTATAACAACCTTTGTGCCGTTTCAAATAACCATCGCTATTTGGAACCGGTAAACGTGATACTTTTCTTTGATTCGCATTTACCTCTTCAATTGTTGTTTCTGACCATTGACCTATTTTAGACCATCTTTCTATCCGACCCGAAAACAATTTACCTTTCGGGATAGATTGTAATTTTGTAACCGCTTTTTCAAGATGTAAATGTAATGAAGCAATCGATTGTTCTTTAAATCTATGTGCTGGTCCTTCCGTTTCCGGCACCAAAATATCCACAATACCTAATTCATAACCTTCTCGCGAAGTAATTCGTGAAGCTGATGCTGCTTCATTTGCCCGACTTCGTGTATGAAATAATATTGATGAACACGCTTCCGGTGTAATAACTAAATATGTAGAATATTCCATAGCCAATGTTAAATCACAACCAGTTAATGCAATTGCACCGCCGCTACAAGCGCGATTCATTATAACAGAAATTGTTGGTACAGTGGCTTCTGCCAAGGCGTGAATTGTATCACCAATACGCCAAGCGATTCCTCCTGCTTCGGATGCTTCGGTTGGGTCTGCCCCAGGAGTATCAACAAATATAATAATAATACGATTTTCTTTATTAGCAGCATCAATCGCTTTAAGCGCACGTTCATAGGAAGCCGGTGTTGGCATACCATCATTCCATTTACGCATTTCATCAATATTGCGCATCACTTTAGTTAATTCTTTATAATCAGATGTTGGACCGGTTTGCTGACCAATTAACATGACCGGTATCTTTTCATCTTCAATTTCTAAAATGGCTCTATGCGTTTGAATCAAACATGCGCCAAAATCATCGCTTCTAAAACAAAGTTCCGCCTCAGAAAAGATTTCTAAATAATCTAAATATTTTGGTCTTTCAGGATGGAATGATAATTGATATTTTTCAAATTCATCAAGCTGATGATAGTCTATTTTCCCTTTATGTTCAAATGGAAGATAAAAATGATTTGCCATATTAATTACTTAAATCAGTTCACTAAATTTGATACTACAAAATATTAAATGAATTTATAATCTTGAAAATTAATAAACTTTTATTATCACATCATTCAATTTAAGCTGTAATACTCTTTTTAGATAATTTATAGAATTATAATGCAGTAGCAACTATTTCAGCAATATCTAAAACCTGCATAGAATCTTCTTTGCCTTTTACTTTCATTGCATCGTCCATCATAAAGGTACAGAAAGAACACGCAGTAGCTACAACATCAACTCCTGTATCAATTGCTTCCTGAAATCTTACATTATTAATTCTTTCTCCATCTTCAATATCATACCACATATTTCCTCCTCCGGCACCACAGCAAAAACTATTTACTTTGTTTCTTTCCATTTCAATCAACTTACCGTTATTTATAACGGAATTAATTACATTACGTGGAGCTTGATACTCTCCATTATGACGTCCCAAATAGCAAGCATCATGGTAAGTTATTTTATTGTCTAAATATTTATTTAATTTCAACTTACCGGCTTCAATCAATTCCATGATAAATTGCGAGTGATGTTGAACTTTATAATTTCCATCAAAATCACCATATTCATTTCCAATAGTATGGAAACAATGCGGACAGGGAGTTATTATTTTGTTAAACTTATATTTATTTAACGTTTCTATATTTTGTAATGCCATTGTCTCAAACAGATATTCTTCGCCTAAGCGTCTGGCAGAATCACCTGTACAAGATTCTTCGTTACCCAAAACAGCATAATCAATATTTGCTGCCTCTAATATTTTTATCATAGCTTTAGCGACCTTTTGATTGCGTGGATCATACGACCCAGCACAACCAACCCAATATAGTACATCAGCTTCTTTTTTCTCAGACATTAACGGTAATTCGATACCGGCATCCTTAGCCCATTTTGTACGCTCACTTTTGGAAAACCCCCAAGGATTTCCTGTGTTCATAGTTTTTTCCAAACTATCGGCAGCTTGTGGATGTGGTTTTCCCTCAGACAATACTAAGTATCGCCTCATATCAGTAAATGTTGGGATATGATCAATCAAAATAGGACATTCTTCCATGCATGCACCGCAAGTAGTGCATGACCACAATTCTGTTTCAGTAATCGGATTCCCAACTATACCATCAACATCTTTCTTGTTTAAATATTTATCGTACAGTTCATGCCTAATATCAGTAATAACCTTCATTGGCGAAAGAGGTTTATCAGTAATATAAGCTGGACATACATTTGTGCATCGACCACATTCTGTACAAGCGATACTATCTAATAATTGCTTCCAGGTAAAGTCCTCTACTTTATTTGATCCTAAAGAGATTTCGTCCACATCCATATCAGGATCTTCCATCAGTTTGCTTACAAACATTGGTTTAATTTTTCCACGCAAATCGCGATCGGTTAATGCGATATTTATCGTTGATGTAATTGTATGGAATATTTTAGTATTGGGAATAAACGCAATAATTAAAAATGAAAGCAAAGCGTGACTCCACCATAAATATGGTCCTAGCGCAGTCCATGTTTCACTACTTATCAAACCTGATATTTGATAACCCACCCAAGAATATTGAGCAGTTGAGGGCATATCAATTGCTAAGCGGGCTGCTTCTGATAAAAATCCGCCAATTATTAATAACAAGATGTACAACAAAATACCTGAATCGCCTAATAGATTACCCCTACCTTTGAATGCATCTTGCGGTAGTGATTTTGGTTTATTGAAATGTCTGCGGTATAAAGCCATTAATATTCCAATCAGCGCCATCATCCCACCTGTATCATTCAATAATGCAAACCACGGAGTATCTAAATGAGGTAAATATTCTACGAGCCATCCTCTTGCTAAAAGGAAATCTACAGTTGTAGCGAATAGTAAAATGAAAAAACCAAATCCGATTAAAAAATGCATAATTGCTGCATAAATATTCGATATTCTGAACACTCTGCGTTGCATAATTCCAAAATAGATTAAATTAAAAATCGCAGGAAGTATTTTAATTTTATAATCGGGATCGCTTTTACCGATACGAATCGCGAGAAATCTTCGCAGGTTATAAATAAAAATGACTACCGCAATTAATGCGAATAGATATAGTACGACCGGAACGTGATGTGCCTCCACTACATTCTCCTTTTATGTATAGCCACAATATTCATAAAAGACACAAGAAGTATAATTTTTTTGTGAATTGTGTGCTTTTTTGTGGCTATTTTTTTACACTACAAATTATTAATAGCTTCAGTTAGTTTTGGTATAATTTCTAAGATATCGCCAACAACTCCGTAATCAGCTACCTCAAATATTGGTGCATCCGAGTCACGATTAATAGCCACAATATTTTTCGAACCCTTCATTCCCACAACATGTTGAATGGCTCCTGATATGCCTAAAGCCAAATATAAATTTGGTGAAACACTCTGACCTGAACTACCAACTTGATGAGAATTTGGCAACCAACCTGAATCAACTATTGGACGGGATGCGCCAATTTCTGCTTTTAATGCAGTAGCTAAATCTTTAATCATTGACATATTATCTTCTTTACTGATACCTCTACCAATTGATACAATCTTGTCTGCCGCAGTTAAATCCACTCCACCGCTCTCTTCTTGGAATGGTTCTTCAGAAGTTGTTTTTAATTGAGCAGGATCTAAAGTTACTGTAATGGTACGTACCTCTGCTGAACCATTTTCAAGATTATCTACTGAATATGCGGCAGATTGAAATCCTACCAAAACAGGTCCATCAACTTTTGATTCAATATCGACAGTTAGTTTTCCGTGTATTACTTGTTTGGTGAATAGTATTTTACCACCATCCGTTTTGTATCCAATTACATCAGTAATTAATGGTTTTTGAAGACGCGCACTAACTTTCGGGAAAAAATCACGGACTAAATACGAATAACCCATTATTACAAATTTAGGTGATTCTTTTTCAACAACCTGTTTAATTGTTTCGGCATAGGCATCAGCAGAATAACTATTTAAATTGTCATCTTCGATGAGTATTACTTCATCAACATTAAAACTTGAAGCTTCTTTCGATAGATTATCTGAATTTTTACCGAATGCTAACACACTTACTTTTTGATTAATATCTTTTCCTAAAGCTTGAGCTGCTGCTAATGCTTCCTTACTAATACGATGAATTGCTCCATTTGCTCCTTCGAGTACTACTAAAATATCCATGGCCACTCCTTATATAGCTTTGATTTCTTTTTTAAAAATATCGATCATGCGCTCTACGATTTGATCGGTGGAACCTTCTATCATCTCAGTTCGTTTTTCAGCTTTATGCAAATACATCTTCGAAAATTCTTGCATTGGAGTTCCACTGACTTTTATGTCGCCCTTAGTGATAGATTTTATTTCTTTCTTTTTAGCACCCATAATTCCTTTCAACGATGGATAGCGCGGCTGATTCAAACCCGATTGAATTGTAATGCAAGCTGGGAATGGCAACGTAACCCATTGAAACCAACCCGATTCAAGTTCGCGCTTTACGCGTAATTTGCCATCTTGTAACTCCACACCCATAACTAAGGTGGCAGTTGACATTCCAAGTAATTCACCCAAGATAACGCCAGTTTGACCTGAACCTAAATCATCGGATTGCAAACCGGAAAGAATCAAGTCAAATGATTCATCTTTAACGGCTTCAGCAAATATACTTGCAACCATAAACGGATCGGTTTCATAGGGAGTTTCTTCTTGTATGTGAATAGCACGGTTACCACCCTTAGCTAAAGCCTCCCTTATTATTTTAGGAGTACGATCTGCCGGTCCCATACTAATGACTACGACTTCCCCTTCGCCACCGGAACGTTCAATAATCTGCAGAGCTTCTTCCAATGCGTACGAATCACTTTCATTTGTAGCAAAATCGATTGACTCTTCGTCAACCCATTTTTCATTGGAATCAATTCGCAATGGCGATTCACTTCCAGCCACTTGTTTAACTAAAACACCTATTTTCATAATGTGCCCTCCAAAACTGTTAAAAAATTCTTTTTATTTTATCACGTCTTGTTTATTTTAAAAAATAAACCGACCGGTCGGTCTATTTTACAAGATTCCCAGAATTATTACAAGAAATTTTAATGATAATCTTTGTTTTTAATACCTAAATATATCTTACAAAGTTACAAAACAAGTTATAGCAGGTATCAGTTAATAATGAAGGGTGAAATTATAATAAAAAAGCGGCAGGGGTTGTTAAACTACACTGGGAGCGGGGGAACTACCAGCAATTAGTGAAACGCACCCCTACCTACTAACGTCGAAAACTACCAATATTCTAATAATCTCAACAAGTGATTTTTATAAATATCGTATTACCTAATTCCATAAATTATATACCTAATAACTAACTTAATTCAATGAACACTTTAATAAATATTGACCATGCCATATTCCATTTTATAAATGATTCAATTGCCAATCCAATATTGAATTGGATCATGCCAATTGTAACTAATGAAAATAATATCGCAATACCACTATTACTTTTTTGGCTATGGTTACTTTTTTATAAAGGGAAACGTGGTAAGATTGCCGCAGTTTTACTGTTACTTACAGTGATATTTACCGATGTAATTGCAGCACAAATAATAAAACCTTGGATTGGTAGAATTCGTCCTTCCCATGCAATGCTAGATAATATAAACTTATTAGTATCAAGGGGGGGGAAATATGGTTTTGTGTCGAATCACGCTGCCAATACTATGGCTGCTGCGACGATAATTGGTTATTTTTATAAAAAATGGAAAAGTGTTGTAATAACAATCTCAATAATTGTTGGGTTCAGTCGTGTTTACGTGGGAGTACATTATCCTTTTGATGTTATTGGTGGATGGCTATTTGGATATGCTCTTGCCTGGGCAATTTTAAGTATTTGGGTAATACTCAAAATTCGAGAAATAAAAAGAGGGCGGACCTGGGTTAATTATACCTAATAAGAAAATTATTAATTAGGCAATTCCGAATCAGGCGGCTTTATTCCAAACTTCGGTATGCCTTCTTGCTGATGGATTTTTACTTCCCCATACTTCTTTTCAAATTTGCTGATATTGTCTTTTAGAGCCATCATAAATGATTTTACATGTGGTGGAGCCATAATAATTCTTGAATGTACTTTAGCTTTTGGTACTCCCGGGAGAATACGTGTAAAATCTATGACAAACTCAGCGGGTGAATGAGTAACTACAACAAAGTTAGAATATTCACCGGAGCCTATTTTTTCATCTAACTCAATATTAATTTTTTGCATATTGGATGGTGTTTTTTTCTGTTCCATAAATTCCTCTTATACGAAATTATGTTTTACCAAATTCACTTCGGTTAAATTCTTCCCAATCTTCTTCAATTCCTTTAAATTCTTCAATTACATTCGGCAAATCATTGTCAGTAGTATTTTGGATGTGTTCATTTTCATAATAACTTAGAATATCCTTCTTTTTTTCAAATTTTGAAGGATCAACATCCTCTTCTTCGTCCGGTTCCAATCTTTCAATATCCTCACTGTAAACAGCTTCATCAAAGAAATCAAGATTTTCAACAATACCGTTAGTCATCAAATATTCCAAAAAGTCAAGAAACTTACGATCTTTTAAATCTGTTTTACATTCAACGCAAACTAATTTTTCTTTTAAGTCTTCTTCCTTCAGTGGTGATTCACAATTCGGGCAAATAATACCTTCTAACATTAATAATATCCTTTAAAAGTGGGCGGTAATATAATTTGGCAATTTATTGAGGTCAATACTTAGTTGTAGAATAATATTATTTTATTAATATTCTTGTTAATAAATCCTTTTCCGCTTCTGAAAGCGATTTTCCACGCCGGTTTTGCATCGTTTCAGCAGAATTGAAAAATTTAGCTTCATTTGCATTTATTCGCTTTCCGTTTAAAAACCAAGTAAATGGTTTTAACCTCTTAGGTGGAAATCCAATAGTTACAATATTACATCCTGGACCAATATTGGTTCCTGTGTTAAGTGTGGTTCCAATTGCAAATGTTGTGTAATCACCAGCAAATAAACCTATAAACAATTCATCGGTTTTAACGACGTTACCATTTACCGTTACATTAATCGTTGCGTAATTATTCTTTAGATTACTATTGGTCGTACCAGCACCAAAATTTACCCATTGTCCGATATAAGAATTACCTAAAAATCCATAATGAACTTTATTTGACCAACCCTGAATAATTGAAGAACTTATTTCGCCTCCAATTTTACAAACCGGTCCAATAACGCTACCTCTAATAAAAGAATGATGCTGAACAACTGTATCCTCACCAATAAACAATGGACCTTGCAATAAAGAAAATGATTGAATTTTAACATTATCAGCTATAATTACCGGACCATTGGAAGCATCTATCACTACACCGGGATTGATTAAATCAAATGATTTTATGTAAATATTATTTTCATTGATTAAGTGAATTCCATCCAAAGATTTATTTTTCGAATTTGTGGATTGAAAATATTCTTTATCAACTTGAATGGCATCACTGATTAAATTAACCGCATCCCAAAGGTATTTTATTACTTTTGATTTAATCTCACTAATTGTTGGACAAGCTAAGATTTTATCTTTTACAGGTCCTCCCATTTTTAACCAATTATTACCAATATCTTTCCTTAAATACGCTGCTGTTAATACACCATCATTATAATAAAATTGGTAGTCCTTTTTGGATATTTTTTCAAAATCTTCTTTTTGCCATAAAACATTACCTAGAATCCAAAGTCCTTCTTCAACTAGTGTTGGGTTTACGGTTAATTCAGGATATAATTCCTGTGTCACCATTTTTAGTTCATCTCTTACGATTAATTCAATTTCTGCATCAGGAAATGACTTTTGAATGCGTTCTAAAAAGGTAAAAGCACCACATCGTAAATCAAACGCCGGTCTTGTTAATATAATCGGCTCCAGATTTAACACTTCATGATCTTCATATACATAAATTTTTCTCATAATCCGAGCACCTCTAGTATATACTCATATCCTTGTTCTATATAATTTGTTCCACCATTGCTATCGATTGTAATATTATAAATATTGTGTCCAAAGTCTGAACTAAAACCAATCCTTGGAATGGAATTAAACCAACTTACCAACTGAAAGGATACAGGATTAAATATGGGATCTAAATTGATTACACAGTTGAATTGTCCATTAACCAATCGTTTTAATGCCTCGTTGGTTAATAATCCAAATTTATTATAATCATTTTCAGAAATTAATTGAACTCGTTGCAATAGTTGTGGATCAAAAATACTTTTTTGTTCTTCCCAGCCAATAATTTTATTAATCGCACTAAATTGTTCACGTGAGGCTAACGTTTTCATAAAATGCTGCGCCAACGGTAAATGACTATTACTTCTCGGAAGAATTATCAACAATGAGCTGATTCCTTTTCCTAAATTTGATATTTTCTGGATTTTGTTATCAGGTTCGTTAAACCTAAATTTCTGCCACAACCAAAATGCGATTTTTGTCTTCAAAGGTATTTTCATTAGCTAATAAAACTTTCGGGAAATTATGAAACTGCGTAGTTTTTACCATAAGATATTATTGATGTTCCATAAAAAAGAGGATTGGTATGAAACACCCGAAACCCAGTGAATTTCCATTTACTCGTGGGATATATCCCGATATGTACAAAAAGCGCTTATGGACTATGCGGCAATATGCAGGATACACTTCTGCTGATGAATCAAATAAGCGCTATCGATATTTATTGGACGAAGGTGTAACAGGACTTTCAGTTGCATTTGATTTACCAACACAAATCGGATATGATTCCAATCATCCTATGGCAGAAGGAGAAGTAGGCAGAGTAGGTGTGCCTATATCTTCAATTGCGGATATGGAACGGCTATTTAATAAAATCCCTCTTGACAAAATATCCACTTCAATGACTATTAATTCTACCGCCATCATACTGCTGGCGATGTACATCGCGGTAGCGGAAAAACAAGGTGTCTCGGCTGACAAATTACGCGGAACAATCCAAAATGATATTTTAAAGGAATATGTCGCAAGAGGAACTTACATTTTTCCACCAAAACCGTCCATGAGACTTATTACCGATATTTTCGATTATTGTGCAAGCAATTTACCAAAATGGAATACAATATCTATTTCCGGATACCACATACGCGAAGCGGGCAGTACCGCAGCACAAGAAATCGCTTTTACGTTAGCAAATGGTATTGCTTATGTGCAATCTGCCCTAGATACCGGATTAGACGCCAATGCGTTTGGAGAGCGGTTATCATTTTTCTTTAACACACACAACGGATTTTTAGAAGAAATTGCGAAATTTCGAGCAGCTCGTTTCTTATGGGCAACTATAATGAAGGATAGATTTGGCGTTACTAATCCAAAGGCACAACTTTGCCGTTTTCACACACAAACAGGCGGTTCAACTCTGACAGCTCAACAAATTGACAATAATGTTGTTAGGACTACTATTCAAGCGTTGGCTGCCATTTGTGGAGGGACTCAATCATTGCACACTAACAGCAAAGATGAGGCACTTTCTTTGCCAACAGATGAATCAGTCAAACTGGCTTTAAGAACACAACAAATCATTGCCTATGAATCCGGTATCACTAATTATCCTGATCCATTTGGTGGCAGTTATGTTGTTGAAGAATTAACTGATTCTTTGGCGCAAGAAGCACGACAAATAATTAAACAAATTGATGAAATGGGTGGTTCTGTTGCTGCCATCGAAAACGGTTGGATTCAAAATGAAATTGTTAAAAGCGCCTATGAATATCAAAAAGCAGTAGATAATAAAGAAAATATTGTAATCGGAGTAAACAAATTTGTTGAAAATAAATCGGTTAAACCGGAATTATTAAAAATTGATGTAAAAGCAACAAAAAACCAAATAAAGTTACTACAACGATTTAAAAAAGAAAGAAATGGCAATCTTGTACAAACAAGCTTAAAACTACTTTCAGAAAAGGCACGCACCACACAAAACTTATTTCCACAAATTATTAATTGCGTAAAGAATAATTGCACACTTGGTGAAATCGCCGATATTCTGCGTGAAGAATTCGGTGTATATTATCAGAATTGATTATCTTTTATTAATCAAATTGTTTTAACTTTAACAAAATTTATTATAATTAAAAAGTAGAGGACGCTTATGAAAAAGATAATAATCCTACTTGCAATCATCCTAATGGTATCTTGTGCTAAAAAAGCGGTACCACAAGTAGAGCCAAAACCTGACGATACTGCAATCATCGAAACACCGGCGCCTGCCGATGAGGGAATCGTAGTAGAACCATTTGATGTTGATCGCGGTGAAGGAACAATCGTCCCCGGTATGGTAGAAGAACCATATATGATCAAGCGTAATGACTATTTATCAAAAATCGCTAAAAACGAATATGGTGATTGGCGGAAATGGCGTGAAATTTATGATCATAATCGTGCTATGATCGGCGATAATCCTGATTTAATATATCCATATCGCTTTTTACAATTATTAAAAGCTGCTGCAGTTGCCAAAGATTGTCAAGTGGAATTTTATAGTTACACAATTGAATCCGGCGATACTCCATGGAATATGGCTCGAAACATTTACGGTGATGAATTAGCTTGGATAATTATCTACATGGATAACCAAGAGTTAGTTGACCGTAATGGCGGAATTATCTATCCGGGAATGACTTTCCAATTACGAAAGAATTTAGATCCGTGTAAATAATTTACAGCGTAATAAACATAATACGTTTTAACTGATAAACATCCCAATAAACGCATTGCGTTTATTGGGATGTTTATAATTAGAGAAAAATGGACAATACAGATTTTCAAGGTTGGATATTAAGCATAGTTAATAAAACAATTAGCCATAATAGGCAATATTTTTACAAAATGACTGAACAATCAGATAAAATTATTGTTTGGTTAGTAGGTCTTTCTATTACTAGTATTGTATTAACGATAAACAATGGATTAAAACTTAACTCTGTTATTAATAACCTAACTACCTATGTTCTTATATTCGGTTCGTTAACAGTTATTTTTGGAGTCTTATATAGAATATTTCTGTATATAGCTCAAACCCTTGAAATTAATATTTTAATAGCTTTTGAAATGTATATTGAAGGATATAATAATCCCCCAAAAGTGCATTTTGGTAGAGAATTGTTAGATGAGGACACTTATGAAGATATCGTTTCATTTTTCAAAGATGACTTCGAAATTGAAATTGAAAGTATAAATACAGCAACTTTAGATACTAATCAAATTGAGGTTCTACGAAAAAGTGTTATTGATTACTATCTATCTCTTAATAATTGGGCCAATAAAAAACTAGAAAAAGAAAAAAATGAAGTAAAAGATGTTTTTTCTACATATCTTGGATATTCAAATAAAAAACTAGATAGAATTTTCAACCCCAAAGCACCTACAATAAAATCAACAAATTTATATTGGTATAGTCTATATGCAGCCTCAGCATTATTTATTTTGTCCTGTTTGTCTTTTACGTCCGGAATGATAACTATTCTAACAGAATACATAATAAAAATCTGCAACTAATAGCAACACATAGTTCAATTTGTAATCAGGAGAATTGAATGACAAAAATAAAGATATTAGAAAG
>JAUWFQ010000162.1 GCA_030606865.1 bacterium | reverse complement strand
CTTTTCTTAATTGACTTTTAGTATCATAATCATGTCCCAAAGGTCCTTTCATACTTACCAGATATACTTTTTTTACTAATTGTCTGGCTGACTGCCAGCATTCCAGATCTTCAAATCTTGTTATTTTGCTCATTTTTGTATAATTTATAATTTATTAATATTTTGTTTGTAGCAATAATTAAAACTTTTAGTTATTTTCTTATACTCGAATTCTCATCACCATAACACTATAACACCATCACACTATAACACCATCACACCATAGCACTATCACACCATCACACGTTAACACTTATTCAAATATAATTCCTCTGCCCAAAGCATTCTATCCTCAGGAGAAAATTGCCAGGGAGCACCATTATTTTCAATATTTGTAAACATTACATTTATTGGAGCCGGTGCAGCAGCATCCTCTAAAACAGAATATCTGCGCATCTCAAATATTACCGCCAATGGCTCAATATTTACAGGACATTCTATTGCACAGGCATTACAAGTTGTACATGCCCACAATTCTTCCTGAGTGATGAAATCAAATAAGTCTTTTTTATTGATTAAACCTTTTCTTGTGTTTCTTTTGCTGAGAAATTCAAGGCGATCACGAACATCCATCATAATTTTTCGTGGTGATAGTTTTTTACCGGTAATAGTTGCCGGACATCTTGATGTACATCTTCCGCATTCAGTACATGTATAAGAATCCATCAGATTTTTCCATGTAAGGTCTTTGACATCTTTAGCCCCAAAAGTAATTTCTTCTGCATTTTCTTCATCCTGTTGTGGTTCAAATGATTCATCAAGCATTAACTTTACTTCTTTGGTAACGGATGGCATGTTTGACATTTGTGCTTTTGGTTCCAGCCTTGTATAATAAACATTAGGAAAAGAAAGAAAAACATGAAAATGCTTTGAGTAAGGAATATAATTTAAAAATATCAATACTCCGATTATGTGAAACCACCATCCAAACCGTTCTAAAAATATCAGAGTGCCGGTTGATAGTCCGTCAAATAGCGGAATAAACAAACTGCTTAACGGAAATGATCCCACTTTCACGTAATGATCAACAGCACGTTCCTGTAATATACTGTCGCTGGCATTCATTATTATAATTGCACTCATTAAAAAAACTTCTGTAATAAGAATAATAGCTGCATCCGAACGAGGCCACAATGTCATTTCTTTATTCCAGAACCTTTTAACTTTAAATAAATTACGGCGTGCCAGAAAAATAATACAGGCAATAATTACAGACAAAGCAAAAAACTCAAACGTAGAAATAAGTATAGTATATATTGGACCGGTAAAGGAAAATAATCTGTGACTGCCCCAAATGCCGTCTATAATTATTTCCAGCATTTCAAAGTTTACAATAATAAAACCGACATAAACAAAAATGTGCAAAATACCTGATATTGGACGGGAAACCATCTTGGATTGAAAAATGGCAACCCTGAACATTAATTTCCACCTTTTAAGTTTTTTGTCTTTTATTTTAATATCTTTTCCAAGATTGATACTACGAGTAATAATCCTCACGTTTCTGTAAAAAAACAGAATTGCGAATAATAAAAATACAATAAAAATTATGTTAGGAATCATACATGGTTATTTTTAGAATTTGTATCGGTATAAATAATAATGCGGGCTAAATTATAAAAAATAATTAAAAAATGATTTGGATAGGTCTTAGAATTCGATTGTGCCTTCGTGCTTTTTCATTTCTCCTCAAATTCAGGAAACCTCAATTCCGACATATTTATATTTTGCGTTGTTGTCATTATTAGTTGAATTTGTCATTATCCCAATTACGAGGATTATTGATTATATAATTTCTTATGCGTTGAAACGAATTTTTGTTTCTAATAATATGATCATTAAAACGTGATTGCCATTCAAAATCGGGATGGATTTGTCGTGCATTTTTGGTTACCACCGATTTGTATGAACGTATTATTGTGGACAATGAACCGGATTTGGGCGGAATGTTTGCCATTTGTTGATTTTTGTGGTGGTATCCGAAATTCGTATTATTATTGGTATTGTTGGTGTCCATATTGGCGGCAGTATTGGTGGTGGCCGTATTGGTCATGGTGGTCGTGATGGCAGTATTGGTGGCCGTAGAGACGTTGCATGCAACGTCTCTACCATCCGTTGCCCCATCCGTTGCCCCATCTGTTGCCCCATCCGTTGCCCCATCCATCGCACCATTTGATGATTTTTTCCCATCATACGGTTTATCAATAATTACAATCCCATGTATATGATTTGGCATCACCACAAATGCATCCAATATTACAAACGGAAAATGATTGGTAATTTCATTCCAAAATTGATTGGCATATTCACCAATATTTGATAATCGCATTTCACCATCCAGGATTTCACCAAAGAAATGTTTCCTGTTTTTAATACAGATGGTTATGAAATAGGACGCATTCCATCCGTAATCCCAATTTTGTAATCGGGTAGAAGAAATACGGTATTTATTTTGAAATTTATCTATTTTCAAAGGTATAAAATACTTTGTTTTTCCGTTCTGTTTTTCAATTGCGGCTGACGGGAGTCTGCGTTTAGACTCAAAATTTTATGCTAAAATAGTAAATATTTCTATATTGCGTTTAACATAATGCTTTAAAAAATCGGTATAAAGTTCACCATTGGTCGTTGTTCGGCAAGGCGAATTTATAAAAATTAATTAAAAATGATTTGGATAGGTCTTAGAATTCGATTATGTGCATATTGCTTGCATTACTTGCCAATTGCCTTTATTACTCTATCTTCCTGAATTAGAACATCTCTCATTAGTAAATTATAAGGAAATTGCTTATGTTTTGAGTTTTTAAAACCATCAAGAATATTCACAAGTGTAGAAGCGGTTATCAATGATAAATTAAGTTCATAATCAAGTCCACAGTCCTTAATAAAGTTATCAGAAAAGTCAGGAGCTATCAGGAGTGATTTAATTACTTTATAGTTATTTTTTGTCGCTAAGGATGAATATGCCTTTAGTTGCCTTGAAACAGAACTGAATTTATTATAACCGCTTTCTTTGACTGTTTTACATTCAATAAGTATTAAGTCATTATTGTCAAGATTTATTACAATATCAATTTTATCTTTGCTTGTATTGAGTTTCTTTCTTAGCTTTTCATCAATGTTAAATCCGAGTTTGCTGAATATAGTTTTTGTCAGTTCCTCAAATTTTACTCCAAGTTTACTCTCCTTGATGATTATTCTATTTTCTTTTAACGCATGAAGATTACGTAAGCCAATATTTTCAAAATTTTCAAGGTACAGATTTTCAGAATCTTTGTAAGCGTCGAGAATATTGTTTATTAGATCTCCTCTGATTTTAATTTCTTTTGTTTTGCAAAAATTATCAAGGTCATTTTCTGAAATAATTTCCAGAATATCTCGAGGTTTAATATTATAATCAAGTAGATTATTACTTATTAGAACATTTTCTTCCTGAAGTTCGAACTCATTCTTTAATAACTGGTTCAATTCTGGAAGGATTTCACCCAT
>JAUWFQ010000103.1 GCA_030606865.1 bacterium | reverse complement strand
AAACGGGATACACCTATCCGTCCTGGAGACTATTTATATTGGTATAAAGCTGTCGAAAATGGCTGGGGAAATTATTGGAAATTTGGGCACAATCAAATTCATAATAATAATTTTGATGTTTGGATTGGTATGTTTTATGGTTCAATTAAAGGTAGAAAAACAAACTGGCCAAAAATATGGAACCTCTTTGATGATAATACTAGCAAAATATTATTTCCTATAATCAAAAAAGCTAAAATCCATATCAACGAATTACAATCAAAGAGTAATATTAGTGATGATTCTTTAAATGCAATTTTATACAAAATGGAAGAAACGAAAATTATCAAAATTGACGATTCTATTGTATATCCTAATTTTCCAGTTTTTAATGAAAAAGATATTAAACTTATATTGACAAAAGTAGACTCTATTTGTAATAATATTATAAATGATATTTATGTACCGTTTTTACCTAAAATACAAAGAACTTGGAAAGAAATTGAACCATCCAATTGGGAAATCCAGAGTATTGATAAATTTTTTACTCGTGAAGTTTATGGCAGACCATATAATCTTACTCTCGACAGATTAATACGTGAAGGAGTTTTACCACCTTCTCCTATTGATCCGCCTTTCAATTATTGGGGAATTAATGGTCATTATAAAGTTCTCTAATTGTTATTAAAGCGGCTAGTAATTGTATTATTATGACTACCCAGCTCTGGCGCTATTTCTGAAATTTCGATTGTTATTGATTGTTCATGTTTCTTGCTTTATTTGAAACTCTAAACGCAACTGGCGATGACAAATTATGTTGGCTGTTATGCAGCAAATACAAATATTACCACAAAAGGAATCTACTATATACCGATTAATTCGTTTGCTACCTTGTCGGAGGCTGCTTTAATCTCTTTATGTAAAGAATTTCCATGTGAGTCCATTGTAACTACGGCTTGAAAATCCTCAACTTCAATTATCCACAGTGCTTCCGGTACACCGAATTCTTCCAATTTTATCACACCATGGACTTTTTTTACAGCTTGACCTTGCAGAGTAGCAGCACCACCAACAGCATGGAAATACACTGATCCATTCTCATTTAGTGCTTTCAATGTTTTCTCTCCCATACCGCCTTTCCCCATAACACCACGGATTCCATATTCTTTAATAACTTGACCTTCGTATGGCTCTTCGCGAATTGAGGTAGTTGGTCCCGCGGCTACAAAGTGCCACTCATCATTTGTTTTTTTTACAACCGGTCCACAATGATAAATCACAGTATCCTTTAATAATTCTCTTACTTCATCGGGCTTATCTTTGAACATCCAGGAATGAGCTGCATCTCGCCCGGTTAGCATAATTCCGTTCAATGAGACTTCATCTCCCATTTTTAATTTTCGTATATCAGCTTCGCTGACAGGTAAATTAATCTTAATCATAGCTAACCTCACTTTCTGAATAGAACATGGTACAGCGCCGATCTGCCCAACATGAATAGGCAAGCGAAACAAAAAATGAAGCCGGTAACCGATGCGCCGCTCCGACTTTTACTCCTAACACTGTTGTTAAACCACCAAATCCCATTGGTCCGATACCTAATTTATTTAAATCGGTATATAACCTATTTTCCAATTTTTCCAATTCCGGATCAGAATTTGTATCATTCAATTTACGGAATAGTTGTTTTTTTGCTGTTACCATTCCGGAAGTTCTATCTCCGCCAATTCCAATTCCGGCAACTCCCGGTGCACAACCCAATCCCTGAGCTTTGTTAATCGCATCGATAATACATTTATATACACCGTCTAAATTGCGATCTGCTTTTAATCGACTATCCGGTAATTTATACTGATCAGACACATTTTCACATCCACCGCCTTTCAACATTAATTCAACCTTAATAGTTGGCTTATCCCATTCTTCATAATGGTAGTAAGGTGCCATAACGCCTGTATTATCACCTGAATTCTTTCCGGTCACGGAATCAACTGCATTCGGGCGTAAGTAAGCATTTCCGGTGGCAATACGAGTGGCATCTGCAACTGCTGATTCAATTTTTCTTAATGAAACTCCTTCAGGTATCGTGATAAAATATATATTCGTACCAGTATCTTGACAGATCGGTGTACTATTTACCTTTGCAGCATCAGCATTTTTCAGCATATAATCCAGTACTGAATTTGCCGGACTTCCTTTTTCCTCATTGTCCCGTGCAGTTTCCATAGCTTTCATTACATCTGCCGGTAATTGCGTGGACGCTTTGCGGATTAATTCTACAACCGCATCACGAAAACGATCTACATCTAATTTGAAACTCATTATTTACTCCAATAAATTAATTATTTTACTTCCCAGATATTTCCGGAATTGAGAAGATTTTGGATATCTCCCTTTCCTTGTTTCTCTATTGCTGTATTAATTTGATCTTGCAACATGTCTTCATAAATCGGTTCATCTACTGAATAAATTATCCCAATTGGTGTTGGAAAATTATCATTATATGTAAAAGAGCTTAACATTGAAGCAATAACAATATCTTTCTCATTATGAACAAGTACATCATCAATACTAACATTGTCATCTTTATTTAGATCAATGATTTTTGGAGTGTAACCATCAAGATGTATACCAAGATTATGATTTTTACCAAATATCATTGGTTGCCCATGTTCCAACTGTATAATATTTTCAGATAATATTTTCTTGTCTGTTAAGTCTTTAAAAGCACCATTGTTAAAAATATTGCAATTTTGATAAATTTCAACAAATGATGTACCCTTATGTTCATATGCACTCTTTAAAATAGATTGAATGTGTTTTGGATTACGATCAATAGTACGCGCTACAAACGTGGCTTGGGAACCCAAAGCTAACGATGTCGGATTGAATGGTCTATCCAACGAACCCATTGGTGTTGATTTAGTCACTTTCCCTAATTCGGATGTAGGTGAATATTGACCTTTTGTCAAACCATAAATCCTGTTATTAAATAATAGAATATTTATATCAAGATTTCTACGCATCAAATGGATTGTATGATTACCACCAATTGATAAAGCATCTCCATCACCTGTTACTACCCAAACTGACAAATCGGGATTAGCGAGCTTTGCTCCCGATGCAATTGCAGTAGCCCGTCCATGAATTGTATGAAAACCGTAAGTGTTTATATAATACGGGAATCTACTGGAACAACCAATTCCACTAATGAATAGAAATTTTTCCTTTGGAACTCCCAGTTCAGGCAAAATCCGTTGCGTTTGCTTTAGTATTGAATAGTCACCACAACCCGGGCACCATTTTAGTGACTGGTTAGTTACAAAATCCATGCGACTTAAATCTAAAGATTTAATTTTTTTAATATCAGTCATTTATATACCTAAAATTTTCTTTACACGGTTGACAATTACACTTGCGCGAATCGGGCGACCTCTGACTATATTTAGGCCTTTAGCATCCACTACATATTGAGCTCGGATAATTGTTCGAAGTTGACCCGTATTTATTTCCGGTATCAGTATATGTTTAAATTTTTTAAGAATTCCACCCAAGTCAATTGGTAACGGATTCAAATAGCGTAAATGAACATGACTTACATTTAATTTATCTTTATGCAACCTCTCGACAGCAACACGACCGGGACCGAATGTGCTTCCCCAAGTTAGTATCAACAAATCACTATTATCTTTTCCAAACACTTTTGTTGGGGGATAATTATTAGCAATATTTGCTATTTTTTGTGCACGAAGTGTTGTCATTAAATGATGATTATCAGCTTCGTAGTTAACATCGCCGGTAACATCTTCCTTTTCCAATCCGCCTAAGCGATGTTCAAGTTTAGGAGTTCCGGGTATCGCCCAAGGACGTGCTAATGTTTGCTTATTCCTTTTATATGGAAGATATTTATCTTTTCCATTGTATTCTGTTTCAAACTTAACATCAATTTTAGGCAACTCGTCCATTTTAGGTATGGGCCACGGTTCGGAACCGTTAGCAAGATAACCATCCGAAAGAACAATTACCGGAGTCATATATTTGATTGCAATTTGACTTGCTTCAAATGCTGCATAAAAACAATCCCCAGGAGTTGAGGGAGCAATTACAGGTATGGGGGCATCGGCATTTCTTCCCATTACAGCTTGAAAAAGATCGGATTGTTCTGTCTTAGTAGGTAATCCCGTACTTGGTCCACCCCGTTGAACATTTACTACAACCAACGGTAACTCAGCCATGATCGCTAAACCCAACGCCTCAGTTTTGAGCGCCATGCCGGGTCCCGATGTTGCAGTACAGGCTAAATTACCGATAAAAGATGCGCCAATCGCGGCAGAAATTCCAGCAATTTCATCCTCCGCCTGAAATGTTTTTACTCCAAAATTCCGGTAACTTGCTAAATAATGTAATATTTCACTGGCGGGGGTAATCGGATAACCGCCAAAAAATAGTGGTAATCCCGATTTCTCTGCTGCAGCTAAAAGACCTAAACTGATTGCATAATTACCATTGATATTGCGGTATTTCCCGGGAGGTAAAGTAGCTTTTTCAACAGTGTATCGTGAGGTAAACATTTCGGTTGTATCACCATAGTGATATCCCGCATATAAAGCGCGTGTATTTGCCTCTATAATCGCTGGTTTGCTTTTAAATTTTTTCTGCAGCCATTGTATCGTAGTGTCGGTACTGCGGTTGTACATCCAAAACAAGAGACCTAAGGCGAACATATTTTTTGTTCTTTCAACGTCTTTCAAGGAAATATCAATATTTTTGCACGCTTTGATAACTAAGCTTGTCATCCTGATGGCGTGAACTTCATATTCATTTTCCAACGAACCATCTTCTAGCGGATTTGATTCGTAACCAGCTAAATGTAAATTCTTCTTGTTAAAAGTATCTGAATTAGCAATGATAATTCCGTTGGGTTCTAAATCGGCTAAATGACCTTTAAGCGCAGCCGGATTCATAGCCACTAATACATCCGGTTGATCACCGGGTGTATGTATATCTTGCGAGCTAAAATGTAATTGAAAAACACTTACACCGGCTAATGAACCGGCAGGGGCACGGATCTCCGCAGGATAGTCCGGCAAGGTGCTAAGATCGTTTCCAAATATCGCTGTAGAATCGGTAAAACGTGAACCGGTTAACTGCATTCCATCGCCGGAATCTCCAGCAAATCGAATTACTACATGATCAACGTGTTTAATTTTTGTTTTTGGCACTTAAATCTCGTATGATTAATTATTAGGTTAAATTTTTCCGAGTACTCGGGTTTGGACGTGTTTTAAATTCAAATTATTATAAAGTATCACAAATATATATTAACGATAAATAGAAAGTTACTGAGTAAAAATTACCCAATGCAACGAATCTAGGTAATTTAAATTAATATTTATATAAGACACTTAAATGTTTGATGTATTTTTAATAATTAGTTACAATTATAGTTATACTTTTTAATCTTTTAGATTATTTACTTTATGCGTAATATTTAGCCGGAGGACGTTATGCAAGAGCAATCAGACCCTAAACAAATTGCCCTATTCCCTGAGCTTTCTAAGCACACTTCAATACCGTCTATTACTACCCTTCCGGCATTCGATAAAGCGCTAAGTAATCTCATTAAGATCAGTAATATGGGTGCTTTTATAGAATTGACTATCAGCGGATTGGAAAGATTATATACAATCAATATTCAGGAACTGGACATACCCACAGATTTCATTAAAAAAGACATGTCAACAATTCCGTTTTCAACACATCTTTTCCCAACTGATTTCAGAAATGGATTAAAGAAAAAATCATATGAAGTAAAATCGTTTTTTACTACACATAATTCTTTCCGTACTTCGTTTGGATATTTTTTATACCGCTCACATTTTTCGATGTGGAAACACTATCTTGAAAAAATGAATAAATCAATTAAGGATACTTTATACTCCGAACTGGGACATGGAAAATTCGCTGAATATTTCTTAGCTCACTTTAAAGAAGGATATGACTATCTAAAATCTATTGCCGGAATAGTTGCACCGTGGGAATTTGACGATGAAGTTGATATTAAGAAAATCCAATTAAGACGCAGTGAAATATTTGAAAAACAATTAACGATCTCATCACTTAAACCGACTGAGATCAGTTACCCGTTTGATCTGTTAATATATAAAACAAATCATATTCCGATTTCATTAAAAGATTACGTAGCGAATATTCAAATAAACTCGATCTTCAAATCAATGCATCTTGAATATTTAGCGAATACAAAAATCACAAGTGTCGATGATATAAAACAACTCGTTAAAAACGTATAGTTTGCTATTTCGGTAAAATATCCGGCAAATTCTATCTTAATATTTAATCAATTATGGATAAAAAAGAAAAAATACGACTAACTACGCTTACGCATGGCTCCGGTTGAGCGTGTAAAATAGGTCCGGAAGACCTTGCCCAAGTTTTGGGTCAGCTTAAGTCAAAAAAGGATGAACGCATTCTTATCGGTTACGATAATAAGGATGATGCGGCAGTGGTGCGCCTAAGCGATGGCAGATTGCTCGTGCAAACCGTCGACTTTTTTACGCCGATTGATGATGATCCATATACATTTGGTCAAATTGCCGCCGCTAATTCTTTATCGGATATTTATGCGATGGGTGCAACACCGATATTTGCGCTGAACATCATCGGTTTTCCGATAAACACTTTACCCAAATCAGACTTAACCAAAATTTTGCAAGGGGGACTTGACAAAGCGCAGGAAGCCGGTATTTCGATTGTGGGCGGACATAGCATTGACGACCCCGAACCAAAAT
>JAUWFQ010000152.1 GCA_030606865.1 bacterium | reverse complement strand
TTAGAGGGTGTCAATTATAAAATGGCAACACTGTATCGCATTGCGCTTTTCCCGACTAAATCCGGTAATCTTGAATTAACTCCGATGACAATGAATTGTAGTGTTGTAGTCAAATCAAGAAGCAACAGTTTTTTTAATGATCCATTTTTTGGCTCTTTCGGTAACCAAACTGTACCGAAAGTTTTGCGAACCAAACAAACCATAATCAATGTGCAAGAATTTCCAGGGGAAATGCCCGAAGGATTCACTGGAGCGGTTGGTGATTTTAAAATCTATAGTTCAATCGTCCCGAAAAATGTAAAAGCAAATAATGCAATTACACTTAAAATCCAATTTAAAGGAACCGGAAATATAGACGTTTTCAGTTTACCGGAGATACAGTTTCCGCAAAACATCGAGGTATTTCCGCCAACTGTAAAGACTGAAAAGGAACCATTTCGTGATCAAATTACCGGAACTATCCTCAAGGAGTATATTTTAATTCCGCGTAAAACCGGTCGGTATACAATACCGAAAATCGAAATGACATACTTTAATCCAACAGTCAGGGCTTGGAGAAGTACCTATACTCAACCGCTTGAAATATTGGTTGAACCAGATGATAATATTGTGAATGGAGCCAGCGGTTACACCAAAGAAGAAGTTGAATTATTAGGCGAGGATATCAGATTTATTCGAACAAATAAGATACAATGGAAACGAAATCACAATCCATATTTGATATTTGGAATATATTTGCTTTCGGTAATTTTAATAATATTACCTTCATTAATTTTCAAGATACATGCAAACAGGTTGTCAACTGAAGATTTGCGTAAGTCAAAAAGTGCTTTGAGAAGGGCGTTTAAAAGACTAAGAAAATCTGATGGCGACCAATTTACAAATACATCCAACGCAGTTTATGGATATCTAAAAGATAAAATGCAACTTACTTCTGATAAGTTAGATCCATTGAAAGTCAGTTCTATTCTTAGTGGAAAGATTACTAATAAATCTATAATTGATAATTTAATGGATTTATTAAAAACGTGCGATGCAGGTCGTTTTGCACCCAGCGGTGATGTTACACGACAGAAATTAATTAAAAGAACCAAAATCATATTAAAACGATTAAATGCAGTATTATAAAGTATTAATATATATTGTTTTATCTATATCAGCATTATTTGCACAATCTGCTGTAGAACTTGATTCATTATATGAAATTGGCAATCAAGCGATGTTGCAAGAGAATTTTGAAACCGCAATTGAGAATTACGAACAAATTTTAACTCAAGGAAATAGTCATCCTGATTTATATTATAATTTGGGTAATGCTTACTATAGAACAAGTCAAATCGGAACCGCAGTTTGGGCTTACGAAAAAGGTTTGCAGATTGCTCCACGCGATAAAGATTTACAATTCAATTTATCATTAGCAAACACACGTGTTCGTGATCGTATTGAAATGCCAAAAACAATGCTATTTTTAGAACAATACCGTGCTCTGAAGAAATCTACAACTTTAATAGATATTATTCTTATCGCATCTGCGATATTCATGCTTGGAGCATTTATTTATTTTCTTAAAAAATATTATCGATGGCAACGTATATGGATCTTACGTGTAATCATCACATTTTTTATGATGTCGCTCGTTATTCATTTAATGGCATTGGATAAATACTTCGAAATCTCCGATACCAAAGAAGTGGTTATAGTACAATCGGAAGTTGATATATATTCTGCTCCTTTTGAAAGGAGTGAAACTGTACTTTTCAGACTTCATGAGGGCGTTAAGGCGGAAATAACTCAAGAACAACCGGGATGGTTAGAAATTATTTTAATTGATGGGAAAAAAGGGTGGCTTCGAACAGAAAAAGTGTGGTATTTGTAGAATGAAAGGAATATCTATAAGGCAAATATTAAGTAAAGTACCGACGATCATATTTGCTTGTATGATATTATTTCCGGTTATATCCCAATCGCAAGAATGGCGGTTTGAACCGGATTCATTACGAGATGATGGACCAATCATTCCCATGATTATTAATCCATTAATTGATGGTATCGTACCTGAAAAAGATTATTCTGATAACATTAATGAAGTTGAATCAGGAAAAGAATATAATGGTTTTCAAGTACAGGTGCTATCGACAAAAAATGGAGAAAACGCTGAAAACATGCGGATGAGGCTGATTTCACAATTAAATCATAGTGTACTGGTAATATTTGAAGCACCTAATTATAAAGTTAGGGTAGGTGCTTTTACAGATCGCAAATATGCCCAACAGTTGCTAGAACAATTAAATGACTTAGGCTATCGCCGAGCGTGGATAATTCGGGCTCGACTCATGTTTTAAAATGACAGAAAAAATAATTTACCATTCTCCAAAATCTGAGGCTGACTTTAAAAATATTATGAATTAAGGTGGTGTATCTTACGTTAACCGTGGGGGAAGCCAAAACTTTGAGACAATGCAGACAAAATCCGATTGTTGGTAGTTGACGATGATTATCAAAAACTTGTTTTTAGACAGAAATGGAGGGAAAAGGATTGTTCCTATATATGTATACTATATTACTATATATAGGTTACTTTGTGAACGGTAGGTGGCTTAAATCAACGTTACCCCCTGAAAGTAACAATCCTACTTTTTTATTTTCAAATTTTTGTTTTGATTTTAATACAGCTGCTAATGTAACTGCACTTGAAGGTTCTATGATTATTTTCATACGTTCCCATATTAGTTGCATAGCATTAATTATTTCTCGCTCGGTAACTCTTATAATTTCATCTACATATTTGCTTATTATATTAAATGTAACTTCACATAAAATGGTTTTTAGCCCATCAGCTATGGTGTCAGCAGTAGGTTTATTAGGTACTATCTTACCTTTAAGTAATGAGCGATAAGCGTCATCTACATTATGTGGTTCAGCGCCAATTACAGAGCAATTATTCCCAAATACACTGGCACTTAAAGCAACACCAGAAATTAATCCACCTCCGCCAACAGGTACAATTATACAATCTAAATTCGGACACTCTTCAATTAATTCTTTTCCTGCTGTAGCATTACCCATGATAACATTTATATCATTATACGAATGTATAAATGTAACTCCTTTTTCTTCAAGTATTTTTTTTGTTGTACTCTCTCTTCCTTCTAATGTTGGTATGCATTCTATAATTTCTCCACCATAATTTCTTACAGCTCTTTTTTTAACTTCAGAGGCGTTATTAGGCATTACTAGATAGGCTTTAATATTTAAACTTTTTGCAGCTAAAGCAATAGCTTGCGCAAAGTTTCCAGAGGAATGGGTTATTATACCCTTTTGTTTTTGTTCATTTGATAGTTGTAATATGGCATTCGTAGCACCTCGCATTTTAAAAGCACCCATTTTTTGAAAATTTTCACATTTAAAATATAATTTAGCAGGGACAATTTTATTAATTAGTTCTGAAGTTAATACAGGCGTTTTATTTATATGTGATGATATTCTCTCAGCACTAGAATTTATACTATTTTTTATGTCCAACATATTCTGTTAATCTATTAATATTAATAAAATATTATACAATTAATAAATAAATTATCAACAAATACTTATTTATATGTATTATAATTGTTTCTATTGTTATTATTAATTTAAATATATAATTAATACGAATAATAGTTAATATTATATGTAAAATATTTCGAATACAAAAAATATGGTTATTGATATTAAGAAATATAATAAAATAGTATTCTTTACCGGCGCTGGAATGTCAGCTGAGAGCGGAGTACCGACATATAGAGGCAGCGGTGGTATTTGGCATAAATATAATTGGGAAGAATTTGCCTGTCAGGAAGCGTTTGAAAGGAATCCTGAACAGGTGCTTGATTTCCATGAACTTAGACGTGAATCAGTGTTAGAATGTCAACCACATAGTGGGCACAAATTTATTTCTGATTTACAAAAA
>JAUWFQ010000121.1 GCA_030606865.1 bacterium | reverse complement strand
GCCCAAAAGGTACTACAACAAATATAATTCGTCTTGATAAAGAATTGGTCTGGAACTTTAATGACCGGAAAAAGAAATATACAGAGCAGACCTTTGAAGAAATCAAAAAAATGATGCAACAAGGTAGTGAATATCAATCACAACCAATGCCCGAACAGGACGCTGAGTATGAATCTGAGTATAAATGGTCCAAGTCGACTATAAAAGTTAAAAATCTTGGTGAAAAGAAAACAATTAACGGATTCAGCTGCCAACACTATTTAGCATCGGTTACAACCGTTGGTACCCACATAGAAACCGGCATAAAAGATACAATGCTGTTTGTATCGGATTTGTGGAATGCCAAGAATGTTTCAAAAAAGATGGATTTAGTCAATGATTTTAATAAAAGATATATGAAAGCAATCGGGTTTGATGTCCCGGAAAACCAAGGCATTGCGATGATAGCTGGAATGTACAAAGAACAAATGCAAACGCTTGCGGACGAAGTAAGCAAATTGCAAGGTTACCCGATTATCAATGATATGAAACTTACTATAACTAAAAATTTATCATCGGTAGAACAAGAAGAAGAAGAACCGGAAGAAGAAAGCCTTTCCATGCGGGATATTCAAAGAAACTTCGGTGGTTTGTTAGGCAAAAAACTTATGAAAGATGTTTTAGATAAAAAAGCAGAGAAAAAAACCGAGGAACCACAAAAAACGTCTGTTTTAGAATTATTTCATATGAAATCCGAAGTGCTAAGTATTAATGAAGGTAATATTTCCGATGATAAGTTTGAAACACCCAAAGGATACAAGCTGAAAAAATAGTTTTAGAAATATTTAACTACAATATCCACTATTTTTTGTACCCGCTTTGTATAAGGCGGGTACATTAATTTTAACGGACTAAAGCGGTTGTGTTTCACAACTGCTTTTTCATTGGAAAACGTTTTAAAGCCATGGAAACCATGTGAACGCCCCATTCCACTGGCATTGACACCACCAAAAGGCAAGTTCGTATGTGAAAAATGGATTACTGTATCGTTAATGCAAACACCGCCGGACGATGTTTCTGTCAAGACGCGGTCAATGTTCTTTTGATTTTTACTGAAAACATATAAAGCCAATGGCTTGGGTTTGCTTCTAATTATATTAATTGCGTCTGCAAGTTTAGAATAAGTTAATATTGGAAGTATTGGTCCGAATATTTCTTCCTCCATTATTGGCGAATCCGGTTTTACATCAGTTAGCACCGTAGGTGGAATATATTTTTTCGCTTCATTGAGCTCACCGCCAATTTCTATTTTGGCTCCGCCTTGAACGGTTTCATCTAATACCGTCGATAGGCGTTGAAAATGTTGGTGGTTGATTATCCGGGCATAGTCCGGGCAGGTTTGCCAGTCTGAATTATCAGCACCGTAGAATTTTTTGATAAAGTGCTTCAATTTGGAAATTAATTTCATCACAATCGATTCATTTACCAAAAGATAATCCGGCGCTACGCAGGTTTGACCGCAATTCATTAATTTACTCCAGATTATTTTCTGTGCGGCGTCGTGTAAATTGGCAGTTTCATCAATAATAACCGGCGATTTTCCACCTAATTCAAGAGTAACTGATGATAGGTTTTTGGCTGCTGCTTCCATCACCTTTTTGCCGATGGCAGTGCTGCCAGTGAAAAAGATGTGATCAAACGGTTTTTTTAATAATTTAACTGACACACCTTTTTTACTCTCAATAACGGTAATTTCATTTTCAGGAAATAATTTTTCAACCATGTTTGCTATCAAATTAGATGTATGTACAGCAAGTTTGGAAGGCTTCAAAATAACACAGTTCCCGGCAGTAATTGCCGAAATCAACGGAGTAACAATTAAGTTAAAAGGATAATTCCATGGAGCAATTATTAGCGCGATACCGCGCGGTTCATATTGAATCCACGAGCGAGTTGTAATTAATGCCATTGTGCGCTTAACACGATGAGGTTTCATCCACCTTTTTAAATGTTTGATGGCGTGTCTAATTTCAGACAGTGCAGTAAATATTTCAGTTAGATCAACATCAGTTGCTGGCTTTTTAAAATCTTTATAGATTGCACCACGAATTTTCTGTTTATTATTTATAATCCAAGTTTCGAGTTTCTTGAGCTTTGTAATTCTTTCCTTTGCAGATGTTTTGCTTACATTCCAGCGATTATCTACTTGAGCCTCAAAGACCGAATCAATATTGACTTTATTTAAAAAAATATTTTGTTGACTATGTATTTCTTTGTCCATTTATTAAGAAACCTATTTTTTATATAGTTTTTTAATCCAAGCAGCATCTTTTTCAGTAATGGCTTCACCAAGCTCGGCGGCAGCCTTAACCTGATTAACATTTCTTTGTCCAAGCAGAACACAACCGGTTGGGGAATCCGTCAAAAGAGCGCCGAGCAAACCATGTAATACTGGTTGAGGATGTTCTAAAAATTTTTCTTCAAGTTTTCGTTTATTATTTTGAAGCTTCTTAAGCAAATCAATATCTTGAAAGTCAGAGACGTTTAAGCGAAAATCGCCTTCTTTAAAAATAGGTGGTTCGGAATATTTACCTGTTAAAAGTCCATTTTTGATTGGAGAAAAAAATGCAATACCGGAATTGTTTTTCTCTACCCAATTTTTTAATCCGCTTGATTTATATGGATCATCCATTACATTGCGGTATGGTTGAATAACATCCGGATTTACTTTATCAATATATTTCATAATCTTAACAGAATCCCAATCAGACAAGCCAATAAACTTGATTTTTCCTTGCTCGCGAAAACGGTGAAATAAATCCAAAGCATCTTCAAAAATAGCATCAGAATCAAAATCGCAATGATGGAAATAATATAAATCGATGACGTCGGTTTGTAAATTTTTTAATGATAAATCAACATGTGCTTGAATCATTTTTGGATGATAATAATGATCAAAGCCGCCTTTATCCCAACCTACTTTAGTTGCTAAGAATATATCATTGCGCGGTACCGCGCCCCAAATATTTCCAATAATTTTCTCTGAACGCCCGTTACCATAAACATCAGCAGAATCCCAATGGTTAATACCGGATTTCCAAGCCTGTATCAATGCTTCTCGTGAATCCGTATCAGATTGATCTGCCCAGCCGACAGAACGCCCACCGGAAACATTTTCACCTCCATATGACCACGTTCCTAAACTAATGGTAGAAACTTTAGCATTAGTTCTCCCAAATGTTATTTGTTTCATAATCCCTCAACTTTATTACTCAGAAAATAAGACCATATATGTGTAAACTCACGGGTAAAATTTATAATTTATCATGATGAAAATCTTAGACATCGGACACAAAAATTTATTCTTAGATGAAGCGATTAGCTTTTTGGAAACAGAAGTAAGCGATGCAATGTATAGCGGTAATATACAAGCTATGAAAATTATTCATGGGCATGGTTCGGGCGCGCTTCGCAGGGCTGTGCGCGATTGGTGCAACGACCAACACGGTCGCTTTAAAGCGATAATATTGGGCGAGGATTACGACATGTTTCATCCTGATAGTGTAGCCATGCGTTCTGAATGCGGGTTGCCCTATGATCCTGATTTTGGGAAACGTAACAGCGCAATAACATATATTTGGTTTTAAGAAAAATTTTGTATTATTAGGAGCAAACAATGACAATTGAAAAATCATACCGTACAGTAATAGAACCTTTCACAATTAAATCGGTTCAAACGCTGCGACTAACATCGCGTGAAGAGCGTGAACAATATTTAAAAGAAGCACATTACAACTTGTTCAAGATCAAGTCACAGCATGTATTAATCGATCTTTTAACTGATAGCGGCACAGGTGCGATGAGCGCCGAGCAGTGGGCAGCGCTAATGCGCGGCGATGAATCTTATGCCGGAAGTCCGAGTTTCCAAAGATTTGAACAATCGGTTAAAGACATATTTGGTTTTAAGTACGTTATCCCTACCCATCAGGGCAGAGCTGCCGAGAGAATCCTTTTTTCTACGATGTGTAAAAAAGGCGATGTTGTACCCAACAATACACACTTTGATACTACGCGAGCTAACATTGAATATTGCGGTGCGATTGCAGAAGATTTGGTAATACCCGAAGGAAAAGACCCAAAAAAAATTCATCCGTTCAAAGGAAATATGGATGTACGGAAACTTCAACGTTTAATTGAAAAGGTCGGAGCGAAAAAGATTCCCCTTTGTATGTTGACAATTACAAACAATTCGGGAGGTGGTCAGCCAGTTTCTATGAGAAATGTTAAGGAAGTCAAAAAAGTATTGGAGCCATATGGAATTCCACTTTATTTCGATGCTGCCCGCTTTGCTGAGAATGCCTATTTTATAAAATTGCGCGAAGGCGGATATCAAGATACATCAATTAAAGAAATAGTCCGCGAAATGATGAGCTATGCTGATGGCTGCACAATGAGCGCCAAGAAAGACGGGCTTGCTAATATTGGCGGGTTCATTTGTACAAACCATAAGGCGCTTGCCGAGGAAGAAAAAAACTTATTGATTTTAACTGAAGGATTTCCAACATACGGTGGTTTAGCCGGACGTGATTTGGAAGCAATTGCGGTTGGATTGCAAGAGGTCTTAGAAGAAGATTATTTGCGCTACCGTTTAGCTGAAGCGCGCTATTTGGGCGAACACTTAATGGAAATTGGTTATCCGATTGTCCAGCCACCAGGCGGACATGCTATCTATATTGATGCAAAAACCTTACTTCCGCATATTCCACCAAGTCAATATCCGGGACAAGCCCTATCTGCTGAATTATATTTAGCGGGCGGTATCCGAACAGTTGAAATTGGTTCGGTTATGTTCGGCAAGATTGATCCAAAAACAGGAAAAGAAACACCTGCTGATATGGAATTAGTGCGCCTTGCCCTGCCCCGCCGCACACACACCCAAAGTCATATTGATTATGTTCTTGAGGTTGCGAAAGATGTCTATAAAAACCGTGCAAACATCAAAGGGATGAAAATAACCGAACAGCCAAAATTCCTGCGGCATTTTACAGCTAAGTTTGAGTTTATTTAACTACGCCTACGCCCCGATTTCTCGGGGCTACGGTGTACAGGCACGAATTGCACGAATGAACACGAAATTTATAGAGATAATTTTTTTGTTACCGAAATTGGCATTCCCGACCTGCCTATGCCGAAGCGGCTACGCGCAGGCAGGTTTAGTCGGGAATCTATATTTGAAATTGTGGATACCCGCCTTCGCGGGTATGACAGCGGGTTTTGTCATTCTGAGGAGCGTAGCAACGAAGAATCTAATTCCTTTAAGTTGATTCTTCATTCACCCCACTATCCTGCGGGTATCTCCCCTTGAGGGGAGACTGTATAGACCGGAGAGATGGTGTACAAGTGTTCGGAGACATGGTTAACACATTATTAAATTGGCATGAAAGACTTAACAAAGGAGGTATATCATGCCTTGGAAGGAAATATCGCACATGTCTCAAAGACTTGAATTTATCACAATGGCGCTTAAGCCCGGGACAAATATGACCCGGCTGTGCAAACAATATGATATTAGTCGTACTACCGGCTATAAATGGTTGTAT
>JAUWFQ010000183.1 GCA_030606865.1 bacterium | reverse complement strand
TTTCTAAATATTGTTGTTTCATATCGTAAAAATCTACTCGGATTTTCCCCGATTTAATAAATAGAACCTCTTGGGTATACTCAACTTGTCTTGGAACGCGATTATGTACATGCGGAATAATTGTCTTTCCCTTGGGATGTTTCATGTATGCTAATTGTTGTGAAAAATCATCGGGTGTAAAAAAATGTATACCCGGTTCATCAAATTTATTTGATACTATAATTGCGAGGAGGCTATCTCCATCATATATTTTCTTTATCATTTTTCCCTTGAAAATAATTGTATTATCTTTGTGAAATATATTGGTTTAATTCCTAAGTAGCTAAATAATTGTAAAATATATATTTTTAAAATTTTATTCGGTATCTGTTTTAAAATCGTACGACCTAATTTGTTTTTATTATTATTTAAAGCTAATACCGAATTAATTATCAAGTGGTTAGTCAATACTTCGTCTCCACATACTTCTTTAATTTCATCCTGATATTTATTAATTATGTATTGGTACCCCTGTACAGATTTATCTGAATTTTTTGAGATAGTGTTTTTGTGAATATTGTAAATAAATAATGGTTCCTGAATATGAATAAATCTACAGTATTTTGCTAATCGAATTGCCGTATCCCATTCATGATAAGATGGGGTGTTTTCATCAAGATAGTTAATTTTTTCCAATGCTTGCTTTGAAGTTAAAATAGATGGAAATAATGTACCTGACTTTGACAATAATTGTTTATAAACATTTTCTCCATTAATGCTATCTAGTTGCCAATGTTTTTTTTTATCTGAATTAATATTTTTAGTGTAACAATCACCGTGTACAACAGTCCATTGATTATAGTCGAATTTTTTAAGTGCAGATATTTGCATTTCCATTTTATTTTCCAACCATTCATCATCTGAATCTAAAAAAGCTATCCAATCTGATTCTGCGGCTTTTATACCTATATTTCTTGCAGTTTGAGCACCGGATTGTTTATTAATGTTGAGGATAATTATATTATCTTTGAATGTATTAAGCTGTTTAATTGTATCATCGGTTGAACCATCATCTATAACTATAATTTCATTCACGGGGTATGATTGGGCTAAGACTGACTCAATACACGGAACAATCATTTTTGCTCGATTATAAGTAGGAATAACTACAGAAACAGTGGGTTTTATGTCGTTTGTCATATATCACTTTAAAAGAAGTTTTATCCCACCATAAATTTGACCGAATTTTATAACGGTAGGTTATAATAAATCTATTAGCCAATTTTGCCACATGTAATTTTTGTTCATTAATTTTGGTGTGTACTTAAAAATATTTACAAAAAACAATTTAATTGATCTAAAAAAGTATATTATAATTTTTTTTAAAGATACGTGTTCTTCATACGACAACCAAGCACCACAACCACTGGCGAAGCCACTTTTAATAAACCACCAGAAAGATAATTTATAACGATTAACAAGATGATACATTATCCAATTGGGGTCGTAACCGATTTCCATACCGGATTTTCTCATACGAATTTGTAAAAGAGTTTCTTCGCCATAAGCGATTTGATTACCGCTCATCCCGAGATTCGTAGGAAAACCTCCAAATTTCTTTAGTATGGATTTTTTAATTGCCATTATTCCACCGCTAATAAAATCTTTATTGAGAGTATTAAATTCAGACAATTTTCCTTGATTGGATGCATATCTGTCGAGAAACCACTTTGGTTTACCATATTTATACCAAGGTAAGTAAACTCCACCAAAACATTGGAATTTAGAGTCATTTATGTCATTTATTGCTTTTTTAACAAAATCAATTGGAACTTTTGCATCATCATCAAGATAAACGATCCAATCAGTAGTTGCTTTTTCCATGCCAATATTTTTAGCATATCCCAAACCCTGTTTGGTCTCATTGATTACTGATAAATTTTCATATTGTTTAGCAAAACATTCTAAGAGTTCCTGAGTGTTATCAGTTGAATTGTTATTTACAATAAGTACATGATAGCGATTCTTTTCTACATTTTGTTGAAAGATAGTAGGAATTGTTTCAAGTAACAGATACCCGCGATTAAATGTGCATATAACAATTGTTAATTTAGGATTCAATTTATTTTTTTAACAATATACTAAACTGTATATAAGTAATTTTGGAAAACGACATGCTAAATATAAGTTTTCTATTATTGCCTTAAAAATATTAGCAGAGAATTGCCAATTTGCTAATTTGTAAAGTTTTTGGAAGGCGTCAACATCAACTATTTTTTTCTCTTCTTTTGAAAGATCTGTTTTAGAAATGTAGGTATTATATAATGCCTTAATCAAGGACGATGCCTTCACTAATAAATCACTTTCTAATTCTGGTTGATTATTCTCAGTAATAGAACGAATGACTTCCACTAATTTTAGGTCAATCGAAGAATCATTTAGTAAAAGCTGCATATTTTTCTTCATTATTTGTAAAGTACAATTACGGGTTTCTCGGGGTACAGTATGCGAAACTTGTCCACTCCATACACGAACCTGTTGTAGAACTTTAGGTAAGTTAGCCACACTAGCAATAGTATTGACCCGTGACCAAAGATCATAATCTTCAGCCTGGTGTGTTTGATA
>JAUWFQ010000064.1 GCA_030606865.1 bacterium | reverse complement strand
CCAAATATCCATGCCGCAATTATGCTTAAATCAAAAGGCGATGAGGAAAAAATATCAATGGGATTGGCTTCACTACATGAAGAGGATCCAACTTTTGTATATCGCGTGGATAGTGAAATTCGCCAAACTATCATATCTGGGCAAGGCGAATTACATCTTAAGGCAGCGGTAGAGCGTTTGAAAGAGCGTTTTGATGTAGAGGTTGAAATGATTGAACCCAAAATTCCATATCGTGAAACGATACTAGGTAAAGGCGAATCAAAATATCGTCACAAGAAGCAATCCGGTGGCGCAGGTCAATTTGCCGAAGTATGGATGCGTATAGAACCTAAAAAACGGGGTGAGGGTGTTGAATTTACTGATACATTAAAGGGACAAAATGTAGATCGTGTTTTTGTTCCGTCCGTGGAAAAAGGAGTACAGGCGGTTTGTATAGAAGGAGTAATTGCTGGATATCATGTGGTAGATGTCAAAGTTGATTTTTATGATGGAAAACAGCACCCGGTAGATTCAAAAGATATAGCATTCCAAACTGCCGGCAAATGGGCGTTTCGTGAAGCATTTGAAAAAGCTAAACCATGCTTACTTGAACCCATTATTAATGTTGAAGTTAAAATACCGGAAGAATTTATGGGTGATGTTATGGGAGATGTTTCAGGGCGACGTGGTAAAATAATGGGTATGGATTCTGATGATGGTTTCCAAATTATTAAAGCCCAAATTCCTCAAGGAGAATTACATAATTATGCTACTACTATTCGTTCATTGTCCGGTGGACGTGGATTGCATGCTGAGGAATTTAGTCATTATGAAAGAATGCCGGGAGATATTCAAAAGAAAGTAATTGCTGCTTATCAGAAATCGCGTGAGGAAGCAAGCAGCTAAAATTGACTGATCAATCAAGACTTTGGTCTCCATGGAGGATGGAATATATCCGGAGTTCTAAAGAGGACGGTTGTATATTTTGCCGTAAAAGTGAAAGTGACCAAGATCGGGATAATCTTGTATTGTTTAGAGGTACAGATTCCTTTGTATTAATGAATTTATATCCTTATAATAATGCCCATCTGTTAATTGCGCCATTTGAACATGTAGATACAACATTAGAATTATCATCGCAAGTTTCAAACGAAATGATGCATTTAGCTAATGAATCCATGCGGATTATTAAAAAGACGATGAATGCGGATGGCTTCAATTTTGGTGCGAATATCGGTGCTATTGGTGGGGCAGGTATAAAAGATCATATTCATTTTCATGTTGTACCAAGGTGGTTAGGCGACACAAATTTCATGCCTGTAATTGGACACACAAAAGTAATGGTGGAAGGTTTACTTGAAACTTATGACGAGTTAAAACCGCATTTTGAAAAAATAAAATTAATAGGAGATTAAGATGCCTTTTTCACATGCTTGGTTACCTTATATATATTTATATGGAGCTGGTGGATTATTGTTTGGTAGCGGTTTATTAATTACAATAAAAAGTGGCTCCTTAGATTTAAAACGACCGGGGCACAAGAATTGGTTTCTGATATTAATATTTGGTTTTATATGGTTTATGGTCATGCATGCAGTATGGAATTTAGCTGCCATGGAAGTGCTTAGTCTCAAGGTGAGCGGTTTAATTTGGCTTGCATTTATGGTTGTATCGTTGGGGTTTGGTTATTTTAGACTAGGCAAAAGAGCGAGGGAATAATGGAACAAACCGGAGTACAAACATTTCATAGTATCGGTTCTCCAACCGATTGGATAGTCATGGCGGTTTATTTCGCTTTTGTAATGCTTTTTGGAAGTTATTTTGGAAGATATACTCGCTCTACATCCGATTTCTTTTTCGGCGGACGGCGGTTTTCATGGTGGCTGATAACAATGTCCATTGTTGCTACAGGAGTTGGCAGTCATAGCTTTGTAAAATATTCCGCAAAAGGCTTTGAGCATGGTTTATCATCTACTATGACATATATAAATGATTGGTTCTTCGTACCATTTTTCCTTTTTGGTTGGCTGCCAATTGTGGTTTATTCCAAAGTTCGTTCAATTCCGGAATATTTTGAAAAACGGTTTAGTCCTTCATCGCGTTTTATAGCGACACTCCTATTGCTAACTTACATGATCGGATATATCGGAATTGGCTTTTTGACGCTTGGGAAAGCGATGGTTCCATTATTACCGGAATCATTTGTATTGCTTGGAGCTCATATACCCGTCAATTTGATGGGAGTAATAACAGTTATTGCCGTTATAACCGGTATATATATTACATTTGGTGGACAGACTGCTGTTATATTTACTGATCTTTTACAAGGATTTATATTACTATTTGCCGGATTGATGTTATTCGCTTTTGGAATTGGATATTTAGGAGGGTTCCAAGCATTTTGGGATTTATTGCCGGTTTCGTGGCGAATGCCATTAGCTGATTTTAATCGTCCGCCTGATTTTAATTTTGCAGGTATATTTTGGCAAGATGGTATAGCGGGTTCCATTGGATTCTTGTTTATGAATCAAGGATTATTAATGCGTTTCATGGCTTGCAAAAGTGTAAATGAAGGACGTAAAGCGGCGGCTATTAATATTCTATTTATATTGCCGATCTCGGCAATTGTTGTAGGGAATGCAGGTTGGGTTGGCAAAGCCATAAGTGTTGTAAGTCCTGATATAATAAGTCCTGCTGCATCTCTTGATCAAATATTTGTCGTTGTAGCAAACATTGTTACAAGTCCGGGTATTTTTGGGTTCGTGATGGCGGCTCTTACTGCGGCACTTATGAGCACCGTTGATACATTAATCAACGCGACATCAGCAATTTTTGTTAATGACGTTTATCGACCGATCAAAAGATTCCTCAGTAAAAAAGTTACTAGTAAGAAAGCAACTGAACGTCGTGAACTCGGTGTTGCTAGAATTGCTTCAGTCGGTATAACCGTTCTAGGTGTATTAGCTGTAATTCCATTTAATAGATTTCCAACTGTTTATGAAGCTCATGGCTATTTTCATTCTACTCTTACTCCACCATTGGTTGTGGCGATATTCTTCGGTGTTTTTTGGAAAAAGTTTACACCTGCTGCTGTAATTACAACATTTTTAGGAGGTGTTGCGTTGATGGTGCTTGGAGCACAATATCCGGGGGTGTTAATTGCACCATTTGATCATGGAATAACTTTAAATCCGGATCATCCATATACCTATATCCGAGCTTTGTATAATATATTAGTTTGTGCAGGTGTTGGAATGTTAACAGTTTGGACCGGAGGGTTACAACATAAATTTGTAAAATGGGTACGAAGATTACCGAATACTAATATGATAATGGCTATGTTGACATCGATTTTATCGATTATTTATACAGTCGTAATTGTCTCGTTTTTTATTGATTTTGGCACTATGAACTCAATTTTGGTATTAATTGTTATTTCAATAATAGTACTTCCATTAGTCGTGAATTATTATGTAGTTGGCTATGATGTAGAAACTCACACCAAAGGTCTTGTTGCGTCTAGTATTCAGGATGCACGTAGATTTTTTAAAGGTGGGGAACCAAATGATGCCGAAGGTGAAAAAGTCTTAGTTCATTATAAAGTTATTGAAAATGAGGAAGATGAAATTAGGTTCTCAAAAGATGATATGCAAACTATGGCAGCTAATCCGGGAGATTTAGTATATCTTTCTGATAAACGCAAATGGTTAGGTGGACTAAAATCAATTCATTCAGTTTATGGTGAACCTCATACTGAAAATGGCATTGCATATATAAACGATGAACAAAGAAAAGTTGGAATATTTGCTAAGGATAAGATTTTAGAAGCAGAAAAAGAATTGTAGGTTTGACAGAACAAATTTTGTGAATAAATTCTGCGCGCTTTTTGAATGAAAATAAAACAATTTCCGGAGTAGCTCAGTTGGTAGAGCGAGTGGCTGTTAACCACCAGGTCGGGGGTTCGAGTCCCTCCTCCGGAGCATTGTATTATGTATATATTTTGTGTTTAATATCCACGAATAAAATTTGTAGTAGTCAAACAAACAATATATCAGTTATTATTAACCTACATAATACTGGTAAAGTACATTCCTCTTAGGAATTAGTCTATTTTGAAGAATTTGTTTAACAGACTAAAGCAATCAAACATAAAAAACTTAAATCACACAAGGGTAAAGATTCCGTCCGTAGGAAAATATAAACGAAGACGCACAAAAATCGTTCAATAATCATGGTTAGAACAAAACAAATATTATGGATTGATTTATTAAGAGTAGTAGCTATGTTTGGAGTTGTGTTACTTCATACTACAGCTCCATTATTGTACCAATATGGTACAATACCTATATCTTATTGGTGGACTGCCAACATTTACGATTCTGCCGCTAGAGTGTGTGTTCCTTTATTTTTTATGATATCAGGATATTTAATACTTGAGAAATCAGAAAAACTTTCATTTTTCATTGCAAAGAGAATAAAAAAAGTAGTAATACCATTAGTAATATGGTCTATAATTTTTTTAATTTGGAAAAAGATAGTAATGGGTTATGATATATTTTTGCACTCATTTTATAATATAATTATTTCACCGGTTTATTATCACCTATGGTTTATTTATGCTCTTCTCGGTGTATATTTTTTCATTCCTGTATTAAGGATATTCATTCTGAATGCAAATAATCATACTAAATACTATTTTGTATTAATATGGTTTTTTGCAGTATCAACTGTTCCACTGTTTGAAAATTTTACTGGAATTATAAACAAGACAGACTTTATGGCAATTTTAGGATTTATTGGCTATTTTGTATTAGGTCATATAATTAGGCATCTAAATATCTCGAAGAAGTTATTCATTATAGCAAATATATTTATAATTTCAAGTTATGTATTTACAGCTTTTAGCACTTATTTTTTAAGTAATCGAAGCGGTACATTTTATGAATACTTTTATGGATATTTTAGTCCAAACATTATTTTATTGTCTGTGATGTTTTTTATCGTATTTAAATATGTATTTCAAGACTCGAAAGTTTTTAATTATAGACTTGGTGTAAAAATTATTCATAAGCTTAGTTCAGCAAGTTTGGGGATCTATTTAATACACCCAATATTTTTATACCATCTCAAAAACCAAGATTTTGGATTTTCCCTTAGTGCCATATCCGGTAACCCAATATTATTTATTCCTATTACAACCATAGTTGCCTTTTTACTGTCATTATTTATTATAAGAATTTTACAGAAGATACCTGTTATTAAACATTGTGTCCCCTAAAAAAATGCCCTGATTACCAGGGCATTTTTTATTCGATTTAATTATTACTTATCACCTTTTGTGAAACCATAAGCATAACACAAAGCCATAACAAATAATAGCGGGGCTAATATCATCAAAACAAATTCAGGGGAGAAAAACAATAATTGTTTTCCAGCAGTAAGGAATGCAAGTGCGATTCCACCTAAACCAATTAATGTACCGCCAACTGTCACCCAAATAAATTGACTTTTTACTCTGTGTGCTTTTACTAGGAAAATTGGTAGGAAGAAAATTGTTAATCCGGCAATTGCGTGGAATACTGGATATACGATTTTAGCAAGTGTATCCATCCCGCTCGCATACCGAGTTACTGCAATCAAGATCAAACCGATCACCATTAAAACCACAAACCCTTTAGCTTTTTCTGTAGAGTATTCGCATACTAATCCGGTTGCCAATGCAAATGGAATTAAACCTGCAACAACTGCGACAAAATTATTTCCGAGAGCATCCCAACCAAAAATAATCAATAATAAACCAGCTACTAGTAATACCAAGAACGATATTATGTAATGGAAATTATGTCGACCTGCGGTTTTTTCATTTTTCTGTCTTTTAAGGAAAAATGAAATCATGTAGATTGCAACTAGCCCTGTTAGCAACAAGACAATGCGATCAAAAATACCCATATCTACTCCTTTTATTTAGTTAATGTACATTAGAATAATGAATTTCATTCATCATTCTATACTCCAAATCCTAACTTAAATTATCAAAATCAACATTGCAATACACATATAAATGGATGCGTATCTAAACATTGCAAAATTTGATTCTTTTGATGGTGATATAATTACTTTAGCAGAAAATATCATCAATAAAAATGTGCTTAGAATTAAAATGACCATGCCTGAGTTTGTAATATTTAATAGATAAAAAACAAATATTAATATCGCCCCGGCGATAACGTTAGACATCGCTATAAAATAGCGCGCTGATTTAAATCCGAATACATTTGGGAATGTTGGCACTCCCGCTAACTTGTAATCCTTTGAATGATTCATCGCTAATGTAAGTATATGAGTTGGTATCCATAATAATATTGCTATAGCTAAAAGAATCCCTGGTAAATCTACCGCACCAACTGCTAATACCCTACCGGCAAAAATTGGCATACCGCCTGCCAATCCTCCAAATACAATCGACCATGGCGAGCGACGTTTAAGCCATAAGGTATAGATTACTAAATCAAAGAAAATTCCACCAAAAACAACGATACCATAAATAATTGAAATGCTAAAATTAATCAACATACCTATGATGATTAAAAAAACTCCAAATATGATGGCACCTTTATCAGAGATATTTCCCAAAGGTAAGGGACGACTTTTCGTACGTTCCATTACAGTATCAATATCATGATCAAATACCATATTTAAAGCAGTCGTTCCACTTATTGCTAATAACAGTCCTACCATTGCTAAAATCACTATACTGAGAGAATATTCATTATTAGGAGCACTACGATAACCCGCAATAGCAGTAAGTAATAATAACCCTGTTTGGGGAGTTTTTATTAATTGGATATAAAAACGAATTAACTTTAGCATATAGATTTATAGTTCTCTTACACACCTAAAACCAACAGCAAAACTAACGTATTCCGGGATTCCACTATTTTCTGTAAATGATCTTAAATCAAAAGCATAATTCATCATGCTTCCTCCGTATAATAATCGTAAGTGGGAACCATGTTGTATAACGCCAAGCCATTCGGCAGCGTTACCCGCCATATCGTAACAACCGTATGGACTTTGGCTATCAACCGTTTGAAAATCACCATGTTTTTCTCCGTTATAAAAACCGACGGGAGTAGTACCGTTAGCTTTGTCAAATGGATCATGACTGTGATGATAGTTAGCTCTTTCGGATGTTGGTTCATGTATGAATGGATAAGCTCTGCCATCTTTGCCGCGAGCAGCTTTTTCAAATTCGAAGACAGTTGGTAAACGGTAACCGAAATATTCAGCGTAAGCATTAGCGCCATACCATGTTACATAAGTCACCGGGAAACTCGCATATCCGTCAATTATTGAAAAAGTCTCTTCATTAAATTGTAATCTCGTTTTAATTCCATTAAGATCATAATAAAGATAGTTATCGCCTTCTTCAATTAGAAATTCATGACGCATATTGTGGAAGACATCACCCTTGTAATATCCTGTAATCTTACCCTCGCTAACTCGTATTTTACCATCTGCTATTGCCTGATTTAAATAATCAGCATACTGACTATATGTAACTTCTGTCACCATTACTTCATATTCATAATCAATAGTAGCACTATTGTTGTTATAGCCAACAATGAAAGGTCCGGCTGGAACTTTCACCCATGAATTAGAATTCACTGTTAATTTTAGATCAATTGACTTTGGATCAACATCGGGAGCAGGCGTACCGCAATTAGATAATATCAAAAATAATAAAATTATTGATGCTGATTTTAGCAATTTTTTGTTAACTAATTTGACGAGCAACCAGATCATATATACAGCTAAAATAATTTCTAAAGCACCCATTCCAAACTCCGATAGGATCATGTACCACTTTACTAATGGTTCCTGAGCCTCTTCAGTCACCCAAAGTCTCTTCAACGAGAATAATGTTATCATCGCAAAAGCGAGATCAGACCCTATTATTGTTGTCCAACCAAGCCATTTGCGTAATTTGCCTTTTATCGGCAATATTTCACTCATTATGTAGAACAATACAATTGTTCCGGTCAAAACAGATAAAATATGCCAATGACCGGTGAGCGTAATCCTCTCTTCTCGGAACGGAATTGTACGGAAAATTTCTTCTAAACGTATCGCCATAAAAATGCCGACACCGCTCACGGTGAAGTTCATAAATACCATTTGCCATAATGCTCCAAACCGTAATGGATCGTTAATTAATGCCTTAAGTTTTTGTGATAAACGCGGTTTTTCAATATTGGCTGTGCCTTCTTTGATAAGTTTAACCCAGCCAAAGATTACTAGGAGTAACGCTGCGGTCATTACAAAGATAGTGCCAATATAAATTATTGTGTGCGCATGTAATTGATATGGTACAACTGACCAGACGCCGATAGTAATAATAATTGTACCAATGATAAACAATGGTATTCCAAACTTATGCAATATACCTTGCCAATCAAACCAACGTCCAATTAGTAGCGCCGTTGCAATGCCAATGAGTGTTAGCATAATGTGTAAATGACCGATAATAGCTAACTCAAGCGGGCTGTGATGAACATGTCTAACACCATTTTCGGCTAAAAATACTTCAAATCCATTGCCGAAAAATGATCCTGCGACAGCACCAAAAATAGCGGAACCTAACATCGCAACTGCCATTACAAAAAAAGCTATTCTCTCGAGTGAGACGCCCTTTTTAGTATGTGCATAAACATCAGAAGTGACATAATATTCTTTCCGCCATGGCCATAATCCAACAGTTAACATCACACCCGAGAAAAATACAATGGACATTCCTGTGATGAACAAACCATGAAATACCCAATTGTGTCCCCAGTAGGCAAATCCAAGTCCGAATATCACAACCAATAAATATCCAACAGTTGCTGCAGTTCTAATATTAGTTATCTCACGTTTTTTAAATTCAACCGAATGTGTTATCAGATATACTAATAGGGCAGTGAAAGTAATGGCAATGGAATGATATAACATTATTATCCGTCCTTCGCGTTCGGTAGGATGTAAATCCATTCCTAATATTCTTTCAATTATTGCACCAAAACCCCATTCTTTCAAAGGACCGGATAACGTTCCAAATAATGCTACAATAATTGAAATGATTCCAATATTGATTAGTACCAATCCTTTAGTTGTTGTGAAGAGAAATTTCATTCTATCTTTCATTTCAATTGTCCTGATGATTTAGTTTTTTTGAATTTTTATCCATCGTAGCTTTAGCTTAGATGGACTTTGATTCTTTAAGTATTTTTATATAATCTAACTTTGGACCGATTTCTGCTCCCCATTCAGCTATGGTGTGTTCCTTCATAAATCTTTGAATAATTATCATTGCTGAACTCCATTCTTTATGCACCGGGCATGGTGTATTATCATCACAGCCCGGAAATCCCAAAACACAATTTTTAAAATAATCTGCACCCTCAAATAGTATTACAATGTCAAAGAGCGTAATTTTGTTTGCTGGTTTCGCAAGATAAAAACCACCAAACGCTCCGGTTTTGGAGCCAACTAAACCGCTTTTAGTTAACAGTTGTAAAATCTTCCCCAAATAGTGATGCGGAATATCTAAAGTATTAGTGATTTCTTTTTGAAGAATTGGTTTTTTAAATGGTTGAGTACTAAGATAAATTACTGTTTGCAGGGCGTAGCTAACTGTTTTTCTGAAAAGCATACTGTTTAATCTAATTTTAATTAATACCTTTAGGTCTTAAATTAAATTATTTATAGAATATGTTCCAATTAATAAATTTATTTTGAAAGAACTGTATTCTGTATGATTTAGATACTCAGTTAATAATTAGAAAATTCTTATTCTTTATCTTTATTACGATCTTTGTATTTTTTCCACCAATAGTTTGTATCAAGGATAATATTTAAAGAAAAGTTACGCTCCACGTCATCATCTTGTATTTTTCCATCACCATCTTTATCTTGGTATTGTTGTCTGTAACGTGCGTCAACGCGAATGGCTTCGTGCGGTTGAGTAGATACTTTGAACCCCCACATCTGTCCGTCGGTTCTTTCTTTAAATATTTTATCAAAATCTTTATGATCAATAAAAAAGGAATAACTTCTCAAATATTCAGAAAAACTATATCTGCTCTTCAATGATATAGTAACATGCTTATTAAAATTATCTTCTCGATGTACTTCCCGATATTTAGTCTTAAGGCTTAATCTTTTTGCTAAATATAAGTTGAAGTGAGTGTTCCAACCGGTGTACCATTCAGTTTCATCTTCAATCGCTCTGGCGCGAGAGATTAACTCATATTTGCCATCATCATTTTTAATAAAACGAGCCTTATTGTATTCGTAGCTGCGATCGAAAATTGATGTTAAAAAGCTCGGACTTTGAAAATCGGTACCAATGCCAAACTCAAAAATTGAATTTCCAATAAATAAATTTGGAAATGATATTCCAAGACCGGGTGTGCTAAGTATTCCTAAATCTCCGGTTACAAATATATCAGACCCAGCGACGGTTGCAATTTGATATTTTAATCCAAGACCGAATGCGTGAAGCTGAGATTTATCAATATTGTCTAAACTTATTAAATCATTTGTATTGGTAGTATCATTTCCCACAATGACTGTTTCATTCGGGTAATTTTTCTTATCATCTTCTGGATCGACCTTGTCGGGGTAGGAATCATG
>JAUWFQ010000051.1 GCA_030606865.1 bacterium | reverse complement strand
AGATAACGGGCAATCAATAAAGTGTTTAATTTGTAATTAGTACATTCGCCAATTGCCCAATGACAATAGCATAATAAAGAATTTAGTTCTAATAAGTGCAGCATATCTCTAAAATACTCTGTTCATTCACTAACTATCTTAAAATTCAAATGAGATAAGTCTCTTATCATCATTTCCCGACCTTGAAAACCAATACGCTGTTGTTTTATCTTTTAGAATCGGTTCAAGTTTTCTAAGGAGTTCGTCTGTTGGGGTAGGCATTATTAAATATTAGACTAAGCAACAGAATATATATTTTGTGTAAGTTTAGTGGTTACTGGTTACATATTATGTCTAAATTTTAAATATTTGATCAAGTCTTCAGATAAAGAGACTGACCAATATCTAGAAACAAATTATTAAGAGGATTTTCTTATGGTAACTAATCCTGAAAGAAGGCCACCACAACCTACACGGCCGCTACCTCCACGGCCACGACCTCCACAGCCACAACCTCCACGGCCTCTACGTCGGCCAGAGAGATCAGTGCCCAACAAACCGACTCAACCAACACCACCACCTCGTCACCCCAACAGGGAAAGATAGATATAAATGTCAATATATGCCTAAATATTAGATTTGAGGTCCAATTGAGTAATACTTGCGTAATACCCTTTTTTGTTAATTCCCCTAAGTATAACAATATTAACAGATAGCTGACCAACACAAAGGACTTAAAATCCCTCGAGTGATGAGCTCGTGCCGGTTCGAGTCCGGCCCCGGGTACTAGGATAAGACTGATATGTAATTTGTTAGAGTAGAAAAGGAAGGTGTAAATACTCTCCTTTTTCTCATACTAAATTTCCCAGATAATACTTAAAAGAAATATTTATATTAAAACTTGATTATACATAATAGATAATTTTTCAATTGATGAATTAGTGATGACTCAAGAACAAGCAGTATGCTGTTGAATTGGGAACATCGTGTTTAAATTTCTTTGTTAATCGTATAATTATTTTTAGAGATATAAGTATTATATCTATTGAAATATACCTTAATCCTGTATTATACTTTTGAGATAATTGGATATGGTAATTGTCATTTTTGTTATTGCCAAGTTGTGGAAAACATAACTTGAATAAATTATACGACTGAATTATTTTATATCTTTTGTAGTACAAAACAAGTTCTTCCAATTATTCAGATTATCAATATAACCAGGGAGGAATTTATGAAACGTTCGTTTTTACTATTATTACTTACCCCAATATTTATTTTTTCGCAAATAGTTGAGACTCATAAATTTGGAGCAACAAATTCTTGGCATCATATCTATTCCGATGGAAAAACATGGAAATTTACTGCAGGGAATAATATGAATGTGGAGACGATTAAAGTCAAATCTGTGCTGGCTTCGACTGGTAAAACCATTCATATTGAAGTTAGTATTCAAAATAATTTGATTGCAAATTGGAATCCGTATATTAACAACGAGCAATTTGAGCCCTATTATCATACCAAACAGGTCTCATACTCGCTAGTTAAAGGTGACACGATTGTTTATAAAATATATGGCAATTCTTTTATGAGTTCTGCTGGAAGTATATCTGGAATTAGTTATGTAAGATTAATCGGTAACACAGATAATTAGGATGTTACTTCAGCATTGCTGGTTAGATAATATTATACTAAATGGAGGTAAAAATGGAATCGATTACCATACCATATAAAAGAAAAATTAAATTTCCAACAATTTGTCCATGTTGTTTAAAACAATGTACTACCAAAGAAGAAGTAATGATAATTAATATTGCAGCAGGTACTGCCACAAAGGGACAAGGGAAAACATTTAATATATCTACATGTACCTTTTGCCAAACACATTGGAATAAATTAAATCGCTATAATCGGATTGCACAGCGGTTATTTGGGGTTGGGATATTCTTTGCTCTTGGGCTGTTGATTAGTGTAAGAAAAACATACCAAGTCTCAGGATTAGGTGAAGCATTACTTGTTGGACTAATTGTTGGAGCCATAATAGTGGCTATTGGTGCTCTTATTATGCTACCACTTAAACCAAAAAAGATAAATATTCCAGGTCATATTGATAAAATGACCGAACCGGTTTCAGTAGAATATGGTTCTGAGGGTAAAAAAGAGTTTATAAAATTTAGCTTTGGGAATGATGAATACTATCATATGTTTAGAGAAATAAATTCTTTATAATTAAATAAATTGAATACAATGAAGAGAAATATTATAGTCTGTTGGGAGGATAAGTCTTTCAGTTAATTTTTTTTAAACAAAAAGGAGGCTATAACGAATAAGCAATATATTTCATTAATAATAATTATCCTGTTAATACCAATTATGATGGGGTGTGATGACGAAGTAACACTTTCCGAATGTGATGTATCTGAGCAAATCCCCGGAGGAATACAAAGAGCTACAGAAACAGATCGAGTTTCTATATTGAGCAATTGGGTAAAGGCAAGAAGTGCATTAGTTGCGAAATTAAGGAAAGAGGCTGAAGCTGATGCAAAAGAAGCATTTGATGAATTGACAAAATTATGTCCAGTCGATTGTCCAACGCTAATACCAATTGGTAAACCAAGCTATATTACTGACCATGGTATATCCGGTGAAACTAGTTTGTTATGGATCAGGTATGACGCCTGGGCTGAATCTGAAATGGTGCAAGATTTTAAATGTGTTGCTGGTGAAGAAGATAGTGAAAGCAATGAGGATGACGATTAAGTAGTCCACTAATGAACAATGCTTAAAGCCCTGCTTAATTGCGGGACTTTTTGTTTTAGAGTAGTCAAATTAGCCATTATGCACACGGATTCTATGGATACACAAGGTCTTTTCTTGACGGAGTAGCAACGGACTACATATCTGTTGCTGATATTATTCTATTTCAATAAAACGATTTCTTCAATGATTTTGGAGATTCAACTTACTTGGAAGGGGGTAGGGTGCTGTGACGAAACAACCACACACATAATCCTAAATAATTTTTAGAAAAATTTAATATTGATAATAAAACCATATTATCGTATTATACCTTAATAATATCTACGAATTATAGTGCTTTACGCTTTATTGAAACTCAGGGAGTGGACAATCTATAATTAAAAGTATACGGTGAGGTGTACTATGAGAAATGTAATTTGTAACGGGGGTATTCCATTCAGTCAAATGTCTGAATCTTATTCGCAAAAAATTATTATTTATTATTAATAAAAAAAGGAGGAGATGTAATGAGAATTAAAAATAATTTATTTTATAAAAGTACAATTATTACAGTACTACTATTATTATTGCTCAATGGTTGTAGTTCAACACAAAGTAGTAAAGTTAGCACAACACAAAAAAAGAATGCTGAATATGGATTCCCATGGAAATTTGGAGATTTAAATGAAAAGGAACAAAAGAAAGCAATGCAATTAGGTTACAAAAATAGTGATATGGTGTACAGAAACGCACCTATGGGTAAAATCATACCTGCCGCTAATCAACCTAAGGTTATAGTAAAGAAAATGACTATAATGAATAATGAAGTTGTTTATTATGGAATTATTAATCTAAAAGTTGTCCATAAAGTTGATGAAGAGAAAATCAGAAAATTAGGTTATGAAGTTCCTAAAGTATGGGTTGAAATAAAATCTGGGGGGAGACATATTAAATATATTTCACCATCTGAAGTACCTTAATTATAAATTTAAAATATATTTTATAAGTGTGAAAGGAGACCGTAATATGAATAAAGTCCGTTTGATTATTTATATAGGTTTTTCATTGATTATGGTTTCAATGATTGGTAGTCAGACCAGAGAACATAAGCAAAATCTTGAAGCAAAGGTTATTAAAACTATAAAGTTGTCTAACCTTATTCCTACAGATTTAATATTTTCTTCAGATGGCAACTTATTATTTTGTGGAGCACTTTCCGGTTCATTTAATCCGAATACAGGGAAGATGCGAATATCGATGGATAGAAAGAATTTTATAATGGATATAAAAAGGTATAAGAATATCGCTAATTTAAATGAAATGTCCATATTGTGTTTCTCAAATAGAAATGAAGTATTTATTAAAAACAATGGGATTAAAAAGTGGGACTATAAAAGTAGAAAAGACAAGGGTTCGATCACAAATATTGATGGAAGTGTCTATTGTACGCTTGATGGTAAATACGCGGTTACAATTGTTGATGATAAAAAAGCGATAATGACTGATTTGGAAGTAAAAAATCAAATCGGTGATTATCAAATACCACTAATAGATGCAACACAAAGGAAATACTTGTTTGACGGTCCTGATAAGTTATTTATGTTATGTTTGCAGGATACGATATTAAAATATTTTGATATTATTCAGAATAAAGAGATTGCTTCTTTTAGTTTGAATGTTGATTTAATAGAACACGTGACCATTTCTTCTGATAATAATTATCTTGCTGTGAGCTCAGGAGGACCGATTTATTTAATTGATATTAATAATAAAAGTATATTAACAAAAATCGAAATGATAGTTGGAAGATTAAATTCACTTACCTTTTCGAGAAATTGTAAAGTTCTTGGGGGATGCACATCGGGGAATCAAGTTGTCCTTCTTGATATGAAAAGTAAATCAGAAATGTTTTTTAATCTGGGAGAACACAAGGGACCAATAAAAAGTATATGTTTTTCTCCAACTGAGGATATTTTTGTTACATCAAGTTTTGATGGTACGATTAAAATTTGGGAATATTATTTTACTGAGGATATATAGAAATAACTTATAACATATTATATCGGATCAAATAATACCACATTGTGGATACGCTTTCTGTTGATACAGAAAACTGAATTTTCTGATTTCTTCTCGACAAATCTCAATTTAGCGCTGCCCTTACAAGGCGAAAATGTATAAAAGATAATTTATGTAATACTTTTGTAATACCTCTTTTTGCCATTTCCTCTAAGTATAACAATATTAGTAGTTAGCTTACACGACCATAGTACTTAAAATCCCTCGAGTGATGAGCTCGTGCCGGTTCGAGTCCGGCCCCGGGTACTACCGTAAGTTATTGATATATTTACAGGTAGAGAGATTAAGGGAAGTGTAAAAACTTCCTTTTTTTATTTTCCAATTAAATAGATTTTCAACGGATTTTGGAATTTCAACTTACTTTAACAGAAGTAGAAAGCCTTATGAGCTACTTCAATTGTTGCTTAGGGGCAATTCGCAGTAATTCAGTACAATTTTGGTTATTTTAAATTATTAAATACGTAAATTTAAGTTATAGTTGTTGTGGCAAAAGGTGTTATAGAAAATTTAATAGAATGATATTAAAAATTTATTATTTTCATGGTATTAAGAATTGTTTAGATCAATAGTGAACCCGTAATTGACTGTTTAATGTTAAAATTAGTTCCAAATATCTTAATTTTTTAATGATAGTTAATTCAGGATAAATATTAGTTCAGCTGATTTGAAAAGGAATATTCCCATGCAAAGCAAACTATTTCTTTACAGTTTTATTGGAATTTTCTTTTTTGCTTCATTAATGGAAACAGTTTTTAATAAATGGCGACTAACAATAATGGATCAAGGAGATCCTCGTCACATTCAACACTCTATCGTTAGGGATTTTGGAATACATCGAGTTGGCAAACTAGCTAACCCAGAACAAACTAATCAGAAATCCAAACTCCCCGTTCAGAATCCTCCACTGAAATCCAGGTTCAAAGAGATGTTTGCAAAAACGACCAGCGGTCAGCAAAAAGCTTCTAATACCCACCCAAACACTTCTAGCCTCATCACCATGTTTATGTGTGGGGATGTCATGTTAGGGAGAGGCATTGATCAAGTGTTACCTCATCCGAGCGATCCTATACTATACGAGCAATATATGAGAAACGCCAAAGGGTACGTAAGTATTGCAGAGCGGATGAATGGACCCATTCCCTCTCCTGTCAGCTACTCTTACATTTGGGGAGATGCTCTTGAGGAGTTAGAGCGAATATCGCCTGATTTGAGGATTATTAATTTGGAGACAAGCATAACAAAAAGTAATGATTATTGGAAAAATAAGGGAATCAACTATAGGATGAATCCAGAAAATATTGCTTGTCTCACAACAGCTAAAATCGATTATGTTTCTCTTGCGAACAACCATGTTCTTGATTGGGGATATTCAGGGCTTATGGAAACCTTAGAAACATTGAATAAAGTCAATGTGAAAAGTGCAGGAGCAGGGAGTACTCTTCAAGAGGCAGAAATACCCGCGGTGATGGAAATTCAAGGGAAAGGTAGAGTTCTTGTGTTTTCTTATGGGGTCACAACAAGTGGGATTCCTTTTAGTTGGGCTGCTTCGGATAAGAGACCCGGGGTAAATTTGTTAAAAGATTTTTCCGATAAAACAGTGAATTCTATCAAAGAAAAAGTAGAGGAAATTGAACAACAAAAAGATATTATCGTTATTTCTATTCATTGGGGAGGGAATTGGGGATATGAGATAGCTCCTACTCAAGTAAAATTTGCTCATAAACTAATTGATGAGGTTGGTGTTGATGCAATTCATGGGCATTCATCTCATCATGTCAAGGGAATAGAAGTTTATAAAGACAAACTGATTATCTATGGTAGTGGGGATTTTCTAAATGATTACGAAGGAATCGGTGGTTACGAATCTTTCAGAGATGATTTAGCGTTGATGTACTTTGCGAGCATGGAACTTTCATCAGGAAAACTACTTCGGTTGCAAATGACGCCAACCCAGATAAAACATTTCAAAGTAAATAGGGCATCGAAAGCTGATGCCATGTGGTTAAGAGATATTTTGAACAAAGAAGGTAAAAAGTTTGGAACTCGAGTAAAATTGAACAAAGATGACACCTTAACTTTACAATGGAATTAATTCGTTACGTGGGAACTTAACTTGGTACCCAACTATTAAGAAGCTAATTACTTTAATGTAAAATGACTTTTATTTGATTAAAAGTACCATCTGGTCGTAGTATTTCATACTTATATATACGAATTATAGTGTTTTACGCCTTATTGAGATTCAGTAAACGGTAAATCTATAATAAAACGTACACGGTGAGGTGTACTATGAGAAAAATAATTTATAACGGGGGCATTAAAAAAATAGTTATAAGGAACTCAAAATGGCAAAAAACAAAGCAAAAGTCATAGTGAGGGAATTATTCACTTTAGCAGGAATCAATATTAACGGAGACCAATCCTATGATATTGAAGTGCATAACGATGCATTTTATACGAGGGTGATGAAAGATCAAGCACTTGGGTTGAGAGAAACTTATATAGATGGGTGGTGGGATTGTGAAGCAATTGACCAATTTATAGACAAAATTTTACAAGCAAAATTGGATAAGAAAGTCAAGGGCAGTTTAAAGCTCCAATGGCACGTTCTGCGTTCAAAATATTTTAATTTACAAAAAGGTAGTCGTTCTTATCATGTAGCCCACCGACATTACGATATTGGCAATGATCTTTTTACAGCAATGTTGGATAAACGTCTGAATTACAGTTGCGCTTACTGGAAGAAAGCCAAAAATTTGGACGAAGCACAGAAACACAAACTAGAATTGATTTGTAAAAAGATGGATTTGGAACCGGGAATGACCATACTTGACTTGGGTTGTGGCTGGGGTTCCTTTGGCAAATATGCTGCAGAAAAATACAACATTCATGTAACCGGTTTAACTATCTCAAAGAAACAAGTGGAACTTGGGAGAGAATTATGCAAAGGCTTACCCGTTGAACTAAAACTACAGGATTACCGGGAGGCAACTGGAAAATACGATCGAGTGATCTCCATAGGATTCATGGAACACGTTGGTCATAAAAATTACCGCACCTATATGGAAGTAGTGAATCGCACATTGAAGGATGAAGGGATTGCTTTTTTGCATACCATTGGAGAAAATATCAGCACCACAACTGTAAATGCCTGGACCCATAAATATATCTTTCCTAACAGTATGCTACCTTCAATCAGCCAGATAGCTAAAGCTATGGAAGGATTATTCGTAATTGAAGATTGGCACAATTTTGGACCAGATTACGATAAAACACTGATGGCTTGGTATCAAAATTTTAATAGTGCCTGGTCCGAATTGATAGATAAATATGGCGACCGATTTTACCGAATGTGGCGTTTTTATTTACTTAGCAGTGCAGGGGGTTTTCGATCACGTAGTCAACAATTATGGCAAATTGTAATGACAAAAACAGGCAGAGAGCAACCAAACTGTAGAATTAACTGATAGTCAACTACACAAAAGTTGAAACCCTTACCCCAAAAAGTAATATCAGTATAACCATATAGTCCCAAAAACGAAGGTTTTTGGGATATTTATTTTTTTCAGATTTTATTGTGTTTAGATGTAAAACTATATATTCTTGAGCGTATAAAATGATGGATAATTTAGTATAAATATTAGTTATGTAAAATACTATTGCTCAGATTATAGGTATTTGTAATGACAGTTAATACAAAGAGGAAAAAGGAAAAGATTTCCCCGAGCGGGATTATTACTATTGTATTACTACTTTTTCTTGCAGTTGTCAATACTTTTTGGTTAGTCATAAGTTGGCACGGCATTCTTTGATAGCTCTTGTATTCTATTTAGTAATATCTTTTCGATGCTTCAGAGGTCGACATTTCTATGCAGGTATAATCGCGGGGATTTTCGGAGTTGGAATACATATTTATGAGTTGTTTGTACATGGCATTGTTGAACTAACAGGAGTTGATCATGTGTTCTTCTACGCTAATCTCATTCTGCCTATTCCTCTCATTTTCACAAGTTATTTAGCATCTCGCAAGAAACTACCTTAGTATAAATAATAATAATTCAGCATCAATCCAATATTCCAAAATGTGGACTTAAAATCCCTCGAGTGATGAGCTTGTGCCGGTTCGAATCCAGCCCCGGGTACTACCGTAAGTTATTGATATATTTACAGGTAAAGAGTTAAAGGAGAGCGTAAATGCTCTCTATTTTTATTATATATAGAACAACATTACTTCTTGAATTATTAATATAAGGTTAAGTATTATTTGATGATTATAGAATTGATTTTTGCGGTTCTAATAGCAAATAAATCAAGATGTCATATTAGTGATACCACATTAGGATGATTTCTAATAATAATTTTAGTAGAATAATTGATGAACACATTCTAGAAATTCAATCAATTAATCTACCATCAAGAGAAAAAACTATAAAGTATAGTATTGATACTAAAATTTCAAAAATACTAGAAATATTAGTTGGAACTTGTAGATCTACACGATTAGGTCCCAAACCGTTAAATGAAACATTAGAAATTATTGGTGCAAATATAAGATTAAAAATCCAAAATGGATTGCCATTAAATGCTACTATTTGTTTTGGATGTAAAAAAACATGGAAATTATGCCAACCCGGTGTTGATATTGCAGAACTTTTTACATTTTTACAATTATTAAAGCTTAACAAAAAGATTCAAAATATTTATCCTCCAGGTATCAATTTTTCGTTGTATCTAGGAGACGCTTGGTATGAATATATATATCATGAGAATTTTGGTATTAGAGAATATTATGAAGGATTGCAAAAATTATTGAATCTGAATAGTGATCTTAAAGTGACATTAATTAGTATGAACAGTTTCCATAAAAATAATTCTAATTTATATAAAAAATGTGATGAAAATTTAGAATTCTTAAGAGAATATTGGATTGATTCATCCAAAACTGCTGATAAGAATTGGCAATATTTGAAATCATATCAGAAACTAAAATCAATTGGTTGGGTAGGTATAATACCAAATATAATGAGAATACATTATTTAAAGAAAATGGATCGTTATCTTCCTAAAATTAGTAGAATTAAAAGAGTTGAAGCAGTTTTGAAATATTTTTCCTATGGTCTTATGCTCAATCAATATGATTTAATAAAAAGACTAAACCCAACTGATTGTACTCTTGAAATTTCCCCAATGTCACCGCCACCGGGTATGCCCAAAAGGTTACGAGGTAATCGATTATATTTGAGATCACTACCACCTGAAATATCGTCTAGAGGGGCTCCATGTTGGCCTGTTATGGGGATTTTAAGAGTAGATAGACACGGATCAATATATCCTTCTACTTTGTCACCAAGAGATTGGAAACAAAACAACATTCGATTGATTGATAAGTTTGATTATGTTATCGATCAAAAATCTAATTTCAATATTACAATACCAGTTTATAAAACAATTAATTAAAATAATATATAATGAAAATAATAATAGTAATATTAAAAATGCTTTTAAAAACTCACAATTATAAAAACAATAATTCGTTCCTTTAATTCGGGGTAAATATGAAATTAGGAATAGTAGTAGTTTATTTAGTTAGTAAAACAGATGAAAAAATGCTAGATATCCATTTAGATCAAATTGCTAAGAATACAAGAGAAAATTATACTATTTATGCAAATGTTAATATGATTATTCCTAAATATATTAAGAAATTTGAAAATAACAGTAATATCAAAATTTGTAAGAGTGATGATTATATTGGTCCTGCTGATGGACTAAGAGCGACCTATGAATTATCATTTTATGCGGAAAAGTTAATCAAAAATGCTATTGAAGATGGTGTTTCTCATATAATCGTGATGCATCCGGATTCTTTTCCTATTAAAGTAGGTTGGGAGAATATTTTAGACAAAATGTTGTCTGATTCAATTATTATGGTTAGCAAATTTCCCGAAATGTCTGCATGTATTTTCTTTAATAGATCTTTTTATTTTAAATATAATCCAAAACTAATTTCGACAAAAATAGAAATGGAATCTCCTATGTATAATCAATTTTTAAAGGATTTAGGTGCATTATATCTTATTGAACCAGGAATGGGCTACGCATACGAAATATATAAACAAAAACTTAAATGGAAATATCTTAATCGATCAAATAAGGGTGAAGATCATTATCATTTTGGTAGTGTCTTCGAAGATTTAATATTCCATCTTGGTGCAACTTCACATGGTCATAGAGGTTTTTATAATTATAAGGAAAAACTTAGGATTCCGCGTATCAAAAAAATCGTTGGAAAAATGTTTACGCCGGTAATTAAAGAAAAGATAAAAACTTCAATACTCCAATCATTTATCAGACCTGAAATAAAAACACATCAGAACTATCATTCAATAGTAAAAGAGAGATTGTATGCAGATCCGGATGGATATATTAAATTTCTTAGAAGTGGATTGAGAAACTAAGTATTTATTTAATTTGCTAAAAATATCAATATTTGAATAATACTTTCGTAATACCTGTTTTTGCCATTAGCTCTAAGTGTAACCATATTAGCAGATAGCCAACACGACCATAGTACTAAAAATCCCTCGAGTGATGAGCTCGTGCCGGTTCGAGTCCGGCCCCGGGTACTTAAAAAAGGAAGACTAATAAGTTCACCCTTTTTTATTTTATGGTTATTATGTTACTTATAAGAAAAATTGGAAAGTATCATAAACGATAGTTTTTGGAATTTCAATTTACTTGAACGGAGGTTAAGGTGAGAAGAGTGTTACACCAAATTATTAGAAGGGAAGTATATTTTACTTAAAAATTCTTAATAGTAAAATTCAATATTTATATAAAGACTGATACCTAACTGATTAACACTCATATCAGGAATATTCCTATTTAAACAAACAGTCTTCTCCTGACTATTAAATAGTTAATATCCTGATTGTGATCATACTACATAATAAGTATTTTCAACCGGTAAATAGGAAGTGACCAATATGGAATGCAATTTATTGAGTAAAAATCTACATTTAATTTTAGCATTTGTATTCCTTTTTAAAATCAAATTTATTCAATATTATAAAATATATTAGTATATAAAATGAAGAAAAAAATATTAATAGTTGATGATGAACCTGGAATTGTAAGACTTTTATCAATGCGGTTAAAAGCGAAAGGTTATGAAGTGCTTGAAGCTTTCGATGGATTGGAATGTGTGAAGATAGCCTTAAAAGAGATACCGGATTTAATATTATTGGACATTAAAATGCCGCATGGGGGTGGAATTGGAGCGTTTGAAAAATTAATTCAGCTAGAAATGACAAAAAAAATACCAGTAATATTTATGACTGCTTTTCCAAAGTTAGAAATCAAAAATCTAGTACTGAAAATGGGTGCTAAGGGTTGCATATCAAAACCATTTATCAGTGAAGATTTCGAACAAACTATTGAAATGACACTAGAATAATTAATGATCAATTCTAGATTATATTATGATATGAAAGAGTTGCCTGAAGGGATTTTAAAATTTCATTATTATACAGATGAAATAAATAATGATTCCTTTGGTTTAAAGTCATATGCAAAAGAAATAAATCAACAAGAGGTATTGTTAACTCTTAATAAAATTGGTGTTAAGAATTTGTTATATAACATTAATGAAGTGGAATTTTCAAGATTATTAAATGTGGTTGAAAAACATAAAGATTATATAAAACAATTGTCACGTACAGATCCGTCTGCCGCAAATGTCGCAATTACAAAATTATGGGGTCCCAATGAACTTTAAAGAAAATTCTTAGATTGGTTTGAAAAAAATGGATACACCATTCCTAATAAATAGTAATTCATAGAATTGTAAATATCAAAAAAAGGCTAACAGACAATTGTTAGCCTTTTTTTTTGAATTCTTTTATTTATCAAACCGTATTTCCTATTTAAAAGTCAATGATATTAACGATATCGTTTATTGGTGATATTGATA
>JAUWFQ010000143.1 GCA_030606865.1 bacterium | reverse complement strand
ATCACTTTCCAATAAAAATCTTTTTCTTTGGCGAAATCAAGTAAAAAACGAATTTTGTCTTCATCCGGCATATTATTGAGGCTGTAATCACCTAAGAGAAAATCATCTTCTCTATAGTCTTCATCTAATAATAAAGTACCAGCAAATACAGGGGTGGCGTTATATGGCTCTTCTGGTTCGAAAGCCTCGACAGTATTCGGCAACCATTCTATACCAGAGTTTGCTAATTCTGTCATTAAACCCCGCCAATCCCTGTCATAAACAAAGTATATGGAGTGGTAAGTCCTATCATACTTTTTTGCCTGATTTTTATATTTACCTCCCATTTTTAAATCAATTCCTATCCAGTTTGTGATCTCAAAATGTTTCTGGACATCAAAATTTGTCGAAGATTGGCTGTTTTCAGAATATGTGGTTGTGTTATCAATACCTCCCGCCGAGCCCCCCCTAATATTAAATCCATTACCTAATTTAGGTACTTCGATCGGATGCACATCAAAAAAAGCTAAATGTCCCATTCCACGCTCATCATAAATCGAAAGACCAACTCCTTCCGGGGAATCATTTTTGGAATGTGCATAAGAAACGCTGGCAGTCAATTTATAATCACCGACATAATGCTCAATTTTTAATGCATTATTCAGAACTGCTATATTATCTCGACTGTAATTAAAAGAATGATTAATACCCGTGCTTGCAAATGTTGCAGAGCGTGTATTATTTTTAGAATCTCTTGTGCTGAAGAAATTGCTAAATTTAGCTTTAGTTGTACTAGTTGTATAATCCATCACCAGTGAAGCGCCAATACGGTGTTTCATCAAGTTATCGATATCATTCAAATCCATACTTTCGACAACCATCTTTTCTTTCGCATCAACGATTTCCTCACTATAAACTGCTGTCATTTTATCAGTAGCGCCATGACCCTGCTCAAACGACAGCTGTCCGAACACGCCTATTAAATTATGATAATACCGATTACTTCCATTCAGAATAAGTTTGGGATTTGCGTAGGATTTGCTCAGCATATTGTATCCGTTCTCTATCAATATACTTAAATTGGGCTTTTCCGGCGCTTCTTTCATAATCAAATTAATCGTGCCACCAATTATGTCTGCTTCCTGATCCGCCATGGCTGACTTAGTCAATTCAATGCCACCAAGCATATACTGCGAAATCATACCCAGGCCGCTGCTGCGCTCTTCGTCACTAGTGGAAGCCATGTCAACCCCGTCAATCTGGATCTGGTTATAGTGAGGCGATAAACCGCGGATGACCATTTTATCATCACGCAGTGAAACTCCAGGCAAACGACCGACAGCTTCAGCAGCGCTGGCTTCGGGTATCTCCTGTATCTGTTCCGCAGAAATAACATGTATAATATTTCTTGCTCTAATTTGCTGGTTAATAGCCACGTTCTGACCCCTTGCCTGTGCGGTTATCACAACGGCTTCTCCACGAACGGCTTCGTGTTCCAGCTCGAATTTGACTTTGACCACTTTATTTGCATGTGACAGAGTAACGTTCACTGTCTTTTTTTTATAGCCAATATAGCTGACTGTCAATTGATAAGCACCAAATGGAACTCCTGGAATGATAAATCTCCCATTTATATCTGTTGCTGTACCAACTGAAGTGCCCACTATTATCACATTAGCAGCGGGTAGAGGCGATCCGGTCTCAGCATCTGTCACTTTTCCAGCAATTTTACCAGTAATTCCTGCAAAAAGATGAGGTACCATACAGAATAAAAAAAGCATGATAAATAAAAGTTTTTTATTCATTTTTCTTCCTCCAATTTATTAATTTCCCCTTCTTATCAATTAAATCCTTTTATACAATATTCCCGAGTACCTCCTTCTCTCTAATATTAGAACGCTCTTGGCTAACACTGAAAGACTGATTTTGAATTAGTTAGCCTCTATTACTCTCCTCACTTCCCAACCGTCTTCCTCCACTTTTTCCAATTATCTCGGATTGTTCCGGACATCGGTAGCTATCTCTATACCATATCTTTTGATGAATATTTATAAAAATCAATATTCTCCTTCGTTACAATATCAATCGGCATCATAATTTTATCATCAACGTTCTGTTCCAAAACTAAATATCTGTATAAGGAATAAATTCCTTGATAACCCTGTGTGATTGGAGATTGACTTATCAAAAAATCTATTACTTCAGTTCTTAAATAATCAATATTTTGCTTAATTAAATCATAACCAATTATTCTTACATTTTTTTTTGAACAATGTGATTCAAAAAAAGAAGCAATCAGATAGGTAAGAGCATTTGTTACAAATATTCCTTGAAGATCGCTTTGTTCTTCCAATATTTTTTGGCTGACAATATTGAATGAATTTAGATCTTTTTGCTCTTGCCATTCATAAATTTGAACACTATTAATTTCATTATTATCAATATAATATTTTTTAAAACCTTCCATTCGTTGATCAATATGATAATCTTCAGGTAAAATTCGAATAATGACAATATTTCCCTCATTTCCAGTCATCATCCGCATTAATTTTGCTGCTAGCCTTCCACCTCTATAAGGATCCTGACCGATAAATGTTAAACGGTTGGAATCCGTAATATCAGAATCGAAAAAGACGTAAGGAATCTCTTTTGGAATTTTGTACGTAAGTTCTTTTGCAGGACGAATTAATATTGGGGCTATAAGCAGGCCATCAAGATTTTCTTTGAGGATCTGATTACTTTTTTCAAAAAAAGATTCTTCTGAATAACGATTAAAATGAAAAAATTTAATTTCTATTTTGTGACCTTCAAGTTCTTTTTTTGCTTTATAAATTCCTAAGGCTGGTCTTTCCCAGTATTTACTATCCTGGTGAAGTTCTGGCATTAGAACACCAAATGTGTAATTTTTAGATAATTTTAATTGTCTCGCTATTATATTAGGTTTATAATTTAATTCTTTTATGATTTGTTGAATTTTCTTTTTTGTATCAGTTGATACTCTTCCACGATTATGGATTACACGATCTACTGTTCCTATTGAAACGTTTGCTAACTGTGCTATTTCTTTAATAGTCGCCATATTTCAATAGAATTTTTTTATACTAATTTTTACAATTAAAGCGTTTACGTTAACGCACATATTCAAAAAAATTTTCTACTGATGTTCTTTTTTACATATAATTAATGCACTTACCATACCATAGTCAATTTAAATATATTTTTTATTTTGTCAAGAAAAAAATTATATTTTTGTAATCTTTTTTAATCACTCAAGACTCAAGCGTATTGTCCATAAGTAGCAGAAAACATATAAACTTATCATACCTTCTTCAATATCATCCTCTATCTGTTCAACTCGAATATCAGTGTGGGGTACCATTTCATTCATAAGATAAACTATCATACCGTCTAAAGTCTTTTGTACTAACTCTGATTTGTTTACCACTTGGAAGTGAAAAATATTCAGGAGAGCCTGACCCTCCGGCTGTAGTATCGCCGATTACAGTAACAGATTCGATTTGTTTCATATCTTCTACAAAATGCTCTGTTGCACTAAAACAGACACCATTGATTAATACAACAACTTTATTAGTATATTGATAGGGATCTCTTGGATAAACAATGCTACCTTCATAATACTCACCTCTTATATAAATCCCAGGGTGTTTAAACAAAGATGTTAAACCCGCTAACAACAAAGTTCGTATTATTAGTGCTTCCACCGCCATTATGTCTCACATCTGAATAGAAATTTGAATTATCATTTCCACTTTCAGCTAAAAGAACTGCATTACAAAAGAGCGGAAAACAGAATAGATGACATAGGCAAATGATGACAGATATAATCTCAATTGATTTGAGCGTATCAACGCAGTACTGGTACGGTCTGCAAACAGATCTAGTTGTTGTTCTTTGATCCTGTTTTCCATATCACCACGGGCACAGTATAGATCTTCATATAATGTTCGCGTAGAGACCTCTGATCAGGGCAAATTGGTTACTATAAAACGGGGATTAGCGCCTTTAGCAAGATATTCTGCTTTACCAACAACTCTACGCTTTCGTGACCAACTGTTCAGAGTACAATAATAAAAATTACGAAATGACCATTAGCTGATAGATCATCTTTTTAAGCTTGCTAATGTTACGATCAACAGCATCCTATTAGAAAGATTAAAATAACAGAATCGTAATTCTTATATTTTTAAAAATTTGTATAAATGCAGGACGAAATTTAACCTGATTAATTCACGAGCTTGTGAATTAATCACCCTACGGGCCGCATGTCCGCTCTTCAGCGGATTGCGGGGTTAACCCCCGCCGATAGGCGGCAGTCTGTGGATTGTTCATAAGTGGATTATAAACAATTTCTGTAAGTAGATATTATCTTTTCACTTAATCACTTTTTTCTTTTTTGCTGATGAATAATCCAGTTTAATACCTATTTTTTTAATTTATAAATTCTCGCAACCCATCCGCCACCAGGGGCAAGTCCTATTTGTATACTTTCAC
>JAUWFQ010000018.1 GCA_030606865.1 bacterium | reverse complement strand
TGAAGCTCCAAATTCATATCAAAATTTATTGAATTTAGCAAATGCTTATCAATTAAGTGGTGATTACGATCAAGCAATCTCTCAATATCGTAATGTAGAACGCATATTTCCTGAATTATGGAAATCTAAAGAATATTATTTAATATCAAGTATTTATATGGAGCAAGGTAGATACAATGATGCAATAGGTTTAATTGAAACAAAATTATTATATTTAAAAGAATCTGATTTAAATACTCAAGCAGATTTATTAAATAATTGGGCATTTATATCTTATCAAATCGGTGATTATAACACCGCTAATATTAAGGTAGATCAAGTCCTTTCTAATTCTGTATCATTACAAAATCAATTAATTGCATATTTGATAAAAGGATTTATATTAGCAAAGAGTAATAATTTCAGCGAACTATCGAGTATTATGCAAGTGGTTCAAGATTCGGTGAATGAACACGAGGATGAATCTTTATATAATATATTGAATAGCGCAATACGATTTAATTATTACTTTGCCAAAGAAGATTATAATTCTGCGCTTACAGAATTTGACAATATGGATGATAAAGGAGATTTTAAGTATAGATATAACTATTACGCTGCTTTAGTATATATTGAACTCAAGAATTATTCTAAGGTAATGGAATTAATCGAAGATATGCGTAAACCATTAATATCATCAGATGTTCGTTCCTTTATTTATCCTCGGTCATTTTATTTAGAAGGACTTGTAAATGAAGCAATCGGAAATATAGAGTCAGCCAAGCAAAATTATCAAACTTTATTAGGTATTTGGCAAGATGGGGATAAAGAAGCACTAGATTATCAAAATGTTTTACAGCGATACAATAGTTTATAGAAAAAATATCAACTAGATTATATGAAATATTATTATTCCGGTAAAACCGACATAGGCTTAGAACGAGAAATCAACCAAGACAGTTTTGGTGAGGCAAATCTTGCATGGGGCAGTATTTTTATTTTATCGGATGGATTTGGACACAAAGAAGGCGGCAAATTTGCCAGTCAATTTGCAGTTGATATATTCATTAAAAACTATTCTAGAGAGGAGCCACAAAATATAGAACAGTTTTTTGAAAATTCGTTCGAAGAAATAAATAAATTTATTTATTTTAAAAAAGTATCAAAATATAATAAGGCGATGATGGGATGTACTATTGTAGTTTTGATAATCAAGGGTGAAACAGCTCACATTGCCCATATCGGAGATAGTCGTGTATATATTGTTCGAGAAAATCACTTACAAAAACTCACAAAAGATCATTCATACGTGCAATCACTAATTGACAAGGGAGAAATATTACCGGAAAATGCAATGTACCATAGTAAAAGACATGTGTTAAGAAAATGTTTAGGTAGTCGAATAAAATCTAAACCGGATTACTTATATCAGCCAATACTATCAAATGATAAATTTATGCTATGTTGTGATGGAGTGTGGGGTTTTGTTTCGCAGCAAAAAATGAAAGAAATATTGATAAACAATAAACCAAGTGAAGCAACCGTAAAATTAATAGATCTTGTAAAGAAAAATTCAGGATCTGATAATATCACTCTTCAAGTAATTAATTTTACTTAATATTAGCTCTTATAATTGTAGTTGCAGCAATAATCCCGTATTCTTCCAATTACTTTTTACTGAATCACTATTATTGCGTATTCCGACTCCAAAGTATAGTCCGATATTAAATGGTGAGTCACCAAGTGGAACACTCGTTGAAGCGAAAATACCTGTACCGACTCCTCCATCTGGTACATAAAAACCTGTCCCATGAACTTGTAATTGAACAGGAGTAGTCCATTTCAATAGTTCACTGATGGCTAAATTAAGTAATACTCCTGCGCCGGGATATAATTTGTCAGTAAAATCATATCCTAAAAATCCTGCTCCAAGTCTTGCGCTTAAAGGACCGAGCGTAATTCTTAGCGGTGTGCCGATTAATAAGCCAAAATATGGATTATCTTCTTCATCGGGGTCTTCTCCAAAAGGATAGCCACCATGTAATCCAATGACCCAATTAGGATTTTTGTAGGTAGAAGTTTTTTCATATTTACTTGACTTTCTGTTTTTATCGGTTGAGCTGGTAACTACTGATTTTGATTCCTCAAGAATATTTTCTAATTGTTCATCGATTTCAATATCTTGTGTTTCAATTTTGAACGGTATAGTTTTATCAATATCCTCTTCATTATTAGTGTATACTTGGGAATCATCGGATTTATCCTTTGGAAATAAACCATTGTCTTGCGCTATTCCACTTTTAGGCACAGAGCCAGTAATAATTGTATCATTTGATTTATAGATAAATGATCGTTCTTTGGTGATCGGATTTCCGTCTTCGTCAGAATAAATATCCGGAATGACTAACCAATTATCAGGATAAATCCAATTTGGATCAATAATATATGGATTTGCTTTATAGATTCTTGTCCATTTTAAGCCATCATAATAAAATTTATATGCTAAGTGAGATAAATGATCATTTTTAATTATCATATATTCGTAGAAGCCATTTGGATTTATCAAATCATTAGGATCTTGTAAATACACATAGTGCGATTTGTCTTCATCATGAGCTAAGCAAAATGATAATGAAAATAGAAGTAAAAACATCAATAGTATTATTTTTTTCATATTTATCTCCCCGTACATTTGAAGTCTTATATTATAAATTTACAACAATTAAACAAAAAAAGGCGACAATTAAGCCGCCTTTTTTATTAAGTAGAATAATCGATCTTTTATAACGAATAAAACAATACTGCTCCGACATTTGACCAATTATAATCATTATCATTTGGATAATATTTACCTAAGGCACAGTATAAACCTAGGCTCAGTGGTGTTTTACCTAAAGGTACACTTCCGGAACCGATAGCGCCAAAGCCAAGACCTTGATCTTCTCCAAAAACATAGAACCCTACTCCATGTAGTTGAAGAATTAATGGCATATCTAATTTTAATAAGTCATTAATGCATAAGCTAGCTAAAAGACCGCCACCAAAATAATATTTATCAAAATCATAGGTAAATGCGCCAGCTCCAAGTCCAACACTTAAAGGTCCAACTTTTAATCCAAGCGGAGTACCAAGCAATAATCCTAAATTTAAATTTTCATCTTCAGGTCCTCCACCTACAGGATAACCGGCATGTAAACCTAATTTCCAACCGGGTTTACCACAATACGATTCTACAGATGATTTATCATATTCCATCTTCTCTGTATCTTTTAAATCACTTTCCGCTGCGGCAAGAGCAGCCTCTTCTGCTGCTTTAGCTTCAGTTTTGGTTTTGGCATCTGCTTTGGCTTTAGCAGTATTATAATCCGTAAGAGTTACTGCATCGTTTATGGCAACATTGATCGCACCATCGCCATCGGTGTCATAACCGTCAATAACTCCATCACTATTCAAGTCAACACTATATCCTTCAATTACTACAGCTTCTCCAGTTTCATCAATTATTACGTTACTGTCATTATCATGAAGGACTAGCATTGTCGGTTCGCTACTGACGGTAGCTTTAGTTGGTGGTAAACCATACACCGGTTTTCCATCGCTATCGGCAAAAACATTCGGAATTACTAACCAATTATTTGGATAAATCCAATCAGGATCAATTATATAAGGATTTGCTTTGTGTATTTTTGTCCATTTAAATGGATCATTATAGAATTCATCCGCGATAAACCATAAACAGTCCCCCTTTATAATTATATATTCAAAAAATCCATCCGGATTAACAAGACCTGCGGGATTCTCCATATTTACATAACGCGGTACATTTTCATCTTGAGCAAAACTAAACGTTACAAATAACAGCATTAGTAAAATAAGTGCTAGTTTTTTCATTTTATTCTCCTAAATGATATAATAAATATAAATTAAATTTAACTACATATTGGTTAATGTAATAGAATAACTTTTTGTGTATTTGAGATAATCTGATAAAAATATATTTTATTATTGACAGTAATATAAAGTACTTTATAATATAAAGTCAATAAAATGAGGTAAAAATGGTAGAAAAGAAAATTCGGGAAGATTTAACGGTGATAAAACAAATAATGATAGAGTCCAGACAAAACTTTTATAATGTCGGAATACATTTAGTTGTTTGGGGAGGAATTGTAATATTAGCATTATTGCTGACATTTTATAATTTATCAATAAAATATTTACTTCCAGAATATTGGATTTGGTTAGTTGGCTTTGGATTAGCTTGGATATTTGAATTTTGGCAATATAAACGATATCAACATGGTGAGAGAGTTTATAATAAGCTAAACCGTATAGGCAGCACCTTATGGATGTCAATATTAATTACTATGATGATCTATGGTATTTTTGGAGGAGTTGGTGGAAATTTAGTGGAAGGTGGTAATGGAATTATTGCCGGATTATTAGCAATTGGATATTTTGTTACCGGTGAAGTAATTGAAATGAAGTGGATAAAATATCTTGGTTTCGGTTGGTGGATAGGAATAATAATTCTGTTTTTCAGTCCAAATGATTTAGGCATTCTTATAATGGCAATTCTTATGACGTTATTACAATTTATTCCGGGTGTGATTTTATTTGTAAAAGGTCCTAAAAATGACTGAATTTGATTATCAACAAATTGATGATCTTATCCATTCAAGAATCCGTTTATCAATCATAGCTTTGTTAGTAAGTCGTGGAGAAGCAACTTTCATTTTTATTAGAGAAAAAATTAAAGCTACTGATGGGAATTTAAGCGTTCAATTACGAAAATTAGAAGACGCCTCATTTATAAAGACAAAAAAGGAATTTGTTAATCGCAAACCGGTTTCTACGTATTCAATAACTGAAAAAGGTAAAAACAGTTTTGGTGAATATGTAAAAAAAATTGAATCATTATTGAATTCGGAGGAATAATGAAAATTAAATATTATTTAATGTTGTTATCATTTTTGTCAATTAGTTGGACACAAATTGGTAACGTAAACGGAACTGTTTTGGATGAAACAACACAACAGCCATTACCGGGAGTTAATGTAATTATTGAAGGAACATCGCTTGGCGCTGCATCGGAGATAGATGGTTACTTCACTGTTATCGATATTCCTACAGGAATTTACAATGTGAGGTTTAGCGCAATCGGTTATAAACCGCTTGTTAAACTGAATATTAGGATAAGTTCTAACCGACCTGCAATTATTAAAGCTGAGTTAGTTCAGCAGGTTGTTGAGTTAGCAGGAATTACCGTAACAAGAGAATATTTTGAAAAAGAGAAAGATGCTATAGTTTCAAGCAGAACTGTAGACCTTAATGAAATCCGCAGAGATCCTGTCGGTGTTATTGATATCCAAAGAATGATGCAGGCTTTGCCTGCTGTTGTATCTGGATCAGATCAACAAAATGAAATTGTAGTTAGAGGTGGAGCTCCCGGTGAAAACCTATTTATTATGGACAATATTGAAATTGCTAATCCAAACCATTTTGGTGAATTGGGATCCGGTGGTGGTCCCATTAATATGATCAATACATTATTTATCGATAGGGTGGATTTTATGGCAGGTGCTTTCCCCGCCAAATATGGCGATAAAGCATCGAGTGTCATGGATATATCATTAAGAGAAGGTAGTAGAATAATGCATTCCCAAGACCTAGACATGAGCATGGCAGGGATTGGATTAAATATTGAAGGTCCAATAGGAAAAGGTTCCGGTTCGTATATGGCATCTTTTAAGAAAAGTTATTTAGACCTAATTATTGCCAGTACTGGATTGGCAGCAGTTCCAAGATATTGGAGTGTACAGTCAAAATTAGTGTATGATATAACACCAAGAGATAAATTGATGTTCAATATAGTTTACGGTAATGATGCCATAAATCTTGAAGGAGAGAATAGCGCTTGGAGCAGGGGAGCGGAAAATGTTGATGTAAAAGGAAATCAATATGCATACGGTTTAACCTATAAAAAATTATTAGGCAGGAATAGTTTGATAAATCTTACAGTAGGAGGTACAAGAGCATTTTTTGATTATGATGTTTATAAACTTGATGATAATAGTAATAAACAGTTCTATGCTGATCAGACTTTTGTTGAAGAGGATTTTCAAGCCAAAGGTGATTTTTTATGGAAACTAAATAATAAAATAGAAATTAGTGGTGGGATTGATTGGAAGCAATTAGGTAGTGATGTTAATTCTTATGTAGCTCCGGACACAGTTTGGACTTATTTGTATAGCTATCCTGGAGTCCAAGATACATTTGTAATAGTTAACGAAAATACATGGAAAAATGAAATTTTCCCAATAATACAAAATGCCAATGAAGATTCAATATATATTGATGATAATGATATTTGGAATTATGTTAGGCAAAAAGATGATGGATCATGGGAGAAGATTAGATTTAAGGAATCGGGAATCAGATCGATTTATGATAAATCTAAAAATAAGAAGAATATATCTACTCCTCGCTTTGGTGGGTTTTTCCAATTAAAGTATTCGGTTACAGATAGATTTAAATTGAATTTAGGTTTACGAGTCGGTTATTTGGAATATACTAATTTTAGTTGGTTGGCTCCGAGATTGGGATTGACATATTCACTTTCACCTGCGACTAATTTTAATCTTGCTTATGGACGTCATTTTCAATCTCCTAATATGTCGTTTTTAGCGATGGTTGATGAGAATAAAAACATAAAAAGTAAATACAATGATCAATATGTACTAGGAATCGAGCACTTCTTCTCAAATGATACAAGAGGAACAATCGAAGCATATTGGAAGGAATATAAAGATGTCCCTGTTTATCTTTCAGAGACAACAGCTGATCCAACTGACAGAGGATTTGAATTGGTAAACAAAGGAATCGCAAAATCTTATGGTGTTGAATTGTTTTTGCAAAAGAAAATGGCAAAAGACTTTTTCGGAACTTTTTCTTACTCTTGGTATCGTGCTTTTAATCAAGATGTGAGAGTAACCGATAAAGTAGAGTTCTATCCACAGACTTTTGATTTTCAGCACGTGGGCTCCGTTGTGGGTGGATATCGGATTCCGTTAAAAGGAACAAACATTACGCCTTTATCAGAAAGAAATGGATTTGTACGTTTTATTGGTAAAGTGCTTGGTTTAGGTTCGGATGAATTAGAGCTTTCAACCCGCTACAGATATGTAGGTGGTAAGCCATATACACCGCTAGTATACGATCATAATGTACAGCGTTGGTACGATGATCCTACAACGGATTATAACACTGAGAGATTCATTGCCTACCATAGATTAGATATAATGATATTGTGGCATTCAAATTTTAAGAAATTTAATTTAATATCTTATTTTGATCTACAGAATGTTTTTAATCGTGATAATATTTGGGATAAGCAATGGAATGCTGATGGTACGGTTGAAAATATCTATCAATTCAAAGTATTCCCTGTAGGAGGATTCACCATAGAATTCTAGCGTAAATAAGTATTCTGGAAAAATAAAAACCACTTTCTCTATTTTAGAAAGTATTTTTTTACTCCAGATGACAATGAACTCTGGTTCATGAAAATGGCAAGCGATATGGGATACACATGCCCGAAGTTTTCTATCAATGCTAGACGAACAGCCTTGAAGATTGCAGGCCGGTAGCGCAAGGGAATTGTTACTTTATTTTATTCAACCATAGATCCGTAATATTATTATTATGATCTAACAGCAATTTTCTTACCTTATGACTCTTCCGCTCTGCTTCAGAATACTGACCATAACTGACAATAATGATTTCATCTCCTACCTGAGCCATTCGGGCAGCGGCCCCATTCAGTTCGATTTCACCATTGCTTCCCTCAATCACATAGGTCGCGAACCGATGCCCATTATTAATATTGTAAATATCTACTTTCTCGTACGGTATTATATCCGCTTTTTTCAGTAAATATTTATCAATAGTAATGGAACCTTCATAATTCAGGTCAGTACGCGTGACCCATGCGCGATGCAGTTTGGATTTTAATAAAGTTCGTTTCATTGTTTTGCTCTGTCAGCGATCTGTTACATTTTCGCGATTTAAACTCAAAGCCTGATACAACCCATGCAGTACCAGTTCCGGGATGATAGAATCAAATAAACCGCAATTAGCGAAAAGACTGGAAAATCCTCCGGTTCCGATGGTTACCGGATGCTGTCTGTTGAATTCTTCGTCCGTTACGCGTCGGATTACTTCATTGATAATTCCGATCTGACCAAAAAATAATCCCGATTGGATACTGGCTGCGGTCGTTCGTCCTACCACTTTATTTCGCTCGATGATTTCTACTGATTGCAGTTTAGCTGTCCCTTGAACTAGCGCGTCCATAGAAATACGAACGCCCGGAACAATGATGCCACCCAGGTATTCTTTAACGTTGTTAATTACACAGAACGTCGTTGCGGTACCAAAATCTACAATGATCAAGTTTTTTTCCGGATACCTCTGAACTGCAGCAATGGCATTAGCGATCCGATCGGCACCAACTTCTAATGGATTTCTATAACGGATTTTAAGTCCGGTTTTTACTCCGGCCTGCAGTTCGAACGGGTTGCGATTAAAATATTTGATACATGCGCTGCGTATGGAATAAATAGCATCCGGGACTACTGAACAGAGCGCAATATCTTTAATGCGATCAGGATTGACTTCATTCATTTCTAAAACTGATCTGAGAAACACTCCTATTTCATCGGATGAAATATTTTTTACCGATGACTTTCGAAACTGGAATATTAGTTTCTTGTCCTTAAATACTCCTCCATGTAGGTTCGTATTTCCAATATCTAGTGTTAAAATCATGATTTTTGATCCTTGTTTTCAAATAATTTTTGTCTTAAAACCATCCCAAGATTGTGTACTGTTAGAGCAGTGACAGGTTCTAAACTAAGGGATTTAGAATAGACCGTGAAACCGGTCTGTTGTTCATCTATTCGATTAGAGATATCATTTCCAACTACAATGTCTGCCTGAGATCCGGCAAATAAATTATCTACGGCCTGACGCTGTTGATCTGTTGAAGAGAAGGCGGTGAATTTGAAGGCGACTAACTTTAGCCGTTTGTTCGTGGCAATAGTTTTTATTTTATTAACAATTTTAGGAGTTCGCCGGAAAGTGATTGTTAACCGCTCAGGCCCGGATGCTATTTTGGATTTCAAAGGGAGGGATGTGTGTTTCCCCTCTTCCAGAAGGGCTTCCGGTGTATAATCACTAACGGCAGCAAGATGCAAAAGTGCATCATATTGGCTTCCTGATACTAATTGTTCTAATTTTACATCCAAATCATACGCCGATGTAAATGTCTTGCACTCACATAACAGTGTCGGTTTACGGGTTTGTGGACCGTGAAGATAGGTTACCAAGATTCCATTGCGAATGAAATTGTCCGCTAAGGATGCACCCGTATATCCGGTACTGATATTGTTCACAAACCGGACGGCATCAATTGCTTCCCGTGTACCACCAGCTGTAATGATCACCCGGGGAGTCGTTTCCAGCGCGGGTAAAACTGATGGACGCGCCTCCAGGATATACGGTAAGATCGCAGCGGGTTCAAGCATCTTGCCCTGACCTTTATCACCGCAGGCTAAATATCCCGCTGTTGTTGGTAACACTGTTACCCCCCAGTTCTTAATTTTTTCAAGAGCGGATCGCGTTGCGGGATGATTATACATCTTCGTATTCATGGCCGGTGCTATTAAATATGGTTTTTCCCAGTCATGAGCAAGGAACAAAGTACTTACCAGATTATCTCCTAAACCGCTCGCCAGTCGATTTATGGTATTAGCAGTAGCGGGAGCAAGGATAGTAATATCAGCCCATTTCACCAGATTGATGTGATCCATCATTTTCCCCGGCTCAAACTGATCGGTGAGAACAGGTTTACCGGTCAGGCCTTCTAATGTTGCCCGTCCGATGAATTGTAGTGCTGCCGGTGTAGCTACAGTCTGCACGGCATATCCGGATTGAACCAGTTTGGATATAAGTATAGCACTTTTATAGGCTGCTATTGAACCGGATATCTTGAAAAGTACTTTAGTGATAAACATTATCGATTAACCTCACTTCTCCTAAGTAAACGGCACCATATCGACGGTTACCAATATCTTCGACATATTCTACCTTAAATCCCGCAGACTGCAGTTTCTCAATCACTTTATCCGGACTTAAATCCATATTGAGGATTGAGTAGAATAATGGTGCCTTTTTACGATTATTAGGTGTTAAGCGACTATTACGGGAACTATCGGCCAGGCCGTCGATTTCACGGACAGTCTTGCAGGGTACGATTTCCGTATCCAGAAAAAAGGCCTTGACCATACCGCTGACCAGCTTAAGCTGTTGATGATCCTTTTCACCGAAATAGGCGCGCCGGGGTTTTACCAGGTTTATAAGTTTTAAGACCACTGTTAATACTCCGTCAAAATGTCCCGGCCGGTGTTTTCCGCATAGTTGTTTACTGAATTCGGTTTCCGATATCTTGTAGGTGTAGTTATCGGGATACAATTGATCATAATCCGGACAGAGTAATACATCCACACCCGCTTTTTTTAACCTGGATCGGTCAGATACTATTGTGTCAGGGTATTCATGTAAATCGTCGGCATTGTCAAATTGGGTCGGATTCAAAAAGATACTGACAACAGTAAAGTCATTTTCGGTGACGGAACGGTGCACCAGTGATAAATGCCCTTTATGCAAGGCGCCCATTGTTGGAACAAAACCTAAAGAATCTGAGGAATAAACAGTATTCCTTAATTCCTCCCAAATTTTTAAATCGTTGATGATCCGCATCGTTAATAACTTTCTTTCTCTGAAGGATATTTAAAAGTTCGTACATCATCGGAAAATGCGTTCAGGGCTTGTTTTATCAAGGAAAACCCATTTAAATAGGTCCTCAAGAACTTAGGTGTAAAATTGGTATTCATCCCGAGTACGTCTTGGTAGACCAGTATTTGTCCCGTAGTGTGTGGGCCGGCGCCAATGCCAATAGTAGGAATAGTGAGTGATTCGGTTATTTTTTTTGTCAGTTTCGAAGGAATCATTTCCAATACCAAGCTGAAGCAACCGTTTTCCTGTAACCGCTGAGCATCCTCAAAGATTCGTTCTTCCGAACTGGTATTGGTTCCCTGAAGTTTGTAACCACCGATCTTATGAACTGACTGCGGAGTCAATCCCAGATGTCCCATTACTGGTATTCCGGAGTTCACAATATGGGAAATGAAATCCTGGTGATCGTAAATACCCTCGATTTTAACTGCTTGTGCTCCTGCACAGATCAGAGTTTCGATCGCGTTCATGGTAGAATTCAACCCTTTACGATGAGCCAGAAAGGGTAAATCAGCGATCAGAAATTTATCCGGAGCCCCCCTTTTTACAGCTGCCACATGTGCTTCCATCATGGGCAGCTTTGCTTGGATGGTTGTCTCATATCCATGCATGACCATTGCCGCACTATCGCCAACCAGGATAGCATCTATTTTAGATTCATTTATAATCCTGGCTGAAGTATAGTCGTAACAGGTGACCAAAATAATCTGTTCTTGGGCTTCTTTTTTTACCTGAAAACCTGTAATGGTCTTCATGAGTATTGCCTGCTTTTTTTCTGTGCTAGATAGACATTTATAAAAGCTTTGTAAATTCCCTGAAAATCGTCGTCTGCTATACTTTCCAAATGGGTTTTTACTGTTTTCCAGTCACCTCTTGTTAATGGACCAGTCAGTGCTGGCGTGTCAGCCTGTAGATTAACTGTTATCTGTTTCAAGTATGGATAAAGCATCTGCCGGGTCATTCCAAATTCATATTTCATCCGCCGAAAAAACTCCTGCCATAGGATTGTTGTAAAATTTCCTGCCATACTGCACCACGCATGATAGAAGCTTTTCTGTTTAGCTGGAATTGCCATATACGGATTTGGTAGCTCAGGAAATAGTTTTGGAAATGAAGTTCGGCCGGATTCCATAACAAAAAGGATTTCTTGATAAGTATTAACATCGTACAAAGCCATAGAAAACGTCATCAGCGGATGAGCGCTTTCGGCTAATGCAGTGGATATTAATCCTGAACAATGAATCCAAATTTGATTTCCGTCCGGTACTCGATTTCTTTGAACAAAGTCCACAATCGCATCATCATTTATCAATACAATTATTTTATTTGTTTGCGCAATCTGTGTCTGAAGATTTTTATCGCACCCGCGCCACCAATTTAGATGCGGTATGGAGAGATATTCTAAATAATGACGGAAGTGTGAAGCTAATCGGCCGTTGCCGACAATTAGATAGGGTATATTTTTGCTGTAATCTGGTACCTGTCTCATGGATCAAGTCCGTAAATGAACTACATTAACATTTATTTAAAGTCACAGTTCAGATGATGCTGAATCTATGCTATTATGTACATCCAATTTACATTGGGATAATTGCTGTATGAAAGATGTTATTCTAAAAAGTTGACTGTTTATATTAGTAGTTTGATACAGTGTGTACAGATTAGTTTGTATATGAATATAAACAGGAAAAAATACAGTCGTTTTGAGTTAATTAGATTCTATAAATTTATACACCTAAAAAGGTATAAATGTTGAAAAGAAGAGCAAATGATGCGTAATCTAATCCAACCACTGGAAGTTTTACTGCCAATATTATTTGGTATTTCTTTGGCATATTATTTTTATTTGTTTTTCACTGGCAAGTCTGTGGCCAGGAAATTGGCATGCTATATATTGTTAATTGGAGTAATTCTCCATATTAGTTTATTAGTCCTTAAAAGTGAATTTCAATATTTTCCGGTACGAAACATTCCACAGTTTTAATTGATAATGGATAGTCAATTTGTTCTCATCGGGTGGAATCACAGAAATTCGCCCGTGGTGTTTCGGGATAAATTATCCCTGTCTATGGATGATATTCATGCATGTATCCATAAAGCAAATAGGGATGATCACATCATCAAATGTACCGTGCTTTCCACATACAACCGTACGGAATTCTATTTTTTTGCTACCGCTATCGATTACCTGACTGATTGGATATCGTCGAAGGTGCGGGAATCAACCGATCTGCCGGTTGCCTGTTACAATGTGAGCGGGGAATATAGTATGATCAAAGCTGCTGCTGAAAAAGGATGGATCGATGGAAATAAACTGATGATGGTGATTCTCCTGTCCATGAAACGTGTCGGTGTGGACATCATACTTACTTACTTTGCCAAAGAAGCTGCCGTGTTATTACAAAAAGAATAATCAAGTTTTATTCGTCACGATTCATGTCCATAAGTAATAGCGATAAAAAATTTATGCAAATTGCAGTTGATCTTGCAAAAAAAGGCGCAGGGAAGGTCTCACCAAACCCGCTTGTAGGAGCGCTGATTGTAAAGGATGGCAGTATTATTGGCGAAGGTTTTCACGTTAAGTTTGGTGGGAATCATGCCGAAGTAAATGCCATTGGGAATAATTTTGTTGCGGATTCCATTATGTTTGTAACTCTGGAACCTTGCAATCATCATGGTAAAACGCCGCCCTGCACGGAACGAATCATCGCTGAGAAAATACAGCGCGTTATCGTCGGGTCTGTCGATCCTGACCCCCGGATGCAGGGGAAAGGTATCGAATATCTCAAAATGCATGATATCGATGTAAGCGTTGGTATATTGAATAGCAAAACCGATGAATTGATCCGATTTTATACTTATTGGAAAAAAACCGGGTATCCGTTTTGTACTGTAAAACTAGCTGTTTCCGAAGATGGCTTTATTGCTGGGATTGAAGGTCAATCGAAATGGATTTCATCTCAGGAATCGCGGGCTGAAGTTCATCAGATGCGTGCCGAATATGATGCGGTATTAGTCGGTACAAACACTTTATTCATTGATAATCCTGCATTAACGGTTCGTCATATTACTGGCAGAAATCCTAATCGCGTTGTAATTGACCGGAGTGGAAAAGCTAAGGGGACTATGCAGGTATTTGCAGATAACACCGACCGGATTTTTTATTTTTCTAAGCTAAAAAGAAATGATCTGCCGAAAAGAGTGAGTCAGATTCAATTGAACGAAAATGAATTTAATTTATCCGGGATATTGAAGATACTCGGAGAAAATGAGCAACAATCTATTCTTATGGAAGGCGGGGCAAAGATGGTAACAGCCCTGATTGAAATGAATTTGTGTAGTGAAATTATTCTTTACTACGCTCAAAAAGAGCTTGGTGACGGGATAAGTTTCAACGAGTCATTAATTTCAAAATATGGATTTCAGATATTCGATCAATCGCAATCTGGAATTGATAAAAAAACTACTTATAGGAGGACTTATGTTTAGTGGAATTGTAGAAGGAACCGGTTGTATCCTTGCAATTAAACACACTGAAGAGATTATTACTTTTACTATTGATGCATTTCAAATATCACAAGGAGTGAAAGTAAATGATAGTATTGCCATTGATGGAGTTTGTTTAACGGTAGTAGCAAAAGCTGGTCAAAAATTGGAATTCAACCTGGTTCCGCAAACATTACAGAAATCGACCCTTGGATTAAAATCGGAAGGGGATTCTGTCAATCTCCAAAGATCACTTGGCGTAAACGATAGGATCGACGGCCATTTTGTACAGGGACATGTTGATTGTACTGCGAAAATAATAAACGTCGAAGATTTAGGTGAAAGCAGTGAGATGTTGTTTGAAATCCCCGATGAATACAAGGATTTAATAATTCAGCGCGGTTCAATTGCCATTGATGGAATCAGTCTTACAGTGGCGGAATGTTTTGGAAATCAATTTAAAGTAGCTGTTATTCCACATACGCTGGAATTAACCACCATGAAAGATTACCGGACCGGAGGTTTTGTCAACGTGGAGTTCGACATGATTGGTAAATATATAGTTCAAACGTTAGAAAACTGGAAAGGAGTTCAACTTCAATGACAGTTAAATCAAAAATTTCGTCTATTCCGGATGCGTTAGCTGACATCAAAAAGGGGAAAATGGTCATTGTTGTCGATGATGAGGAACGGGAGAACGAGGGTGATTTCATTATTCCAGCCGATACGATCACGCCGGAGGCAGTTAATTTTATGACAAAATATGGTCGTGGTTTAATGTGTGTACCGATTCCCAAAGAGCGGGCCGATAAACTGGGTTTGGATGAGATGGTTCAACGAAATACAGCTCTTCACCAAACACGATTTACTGTGTCGGTGGATGCCGTAAAAAATACGACAACTGGGATTTCTGCCTTTGACCGGTATGAAACGATTCGTGCCATGAGTGATCCTGACACAATGCCCGAAGACCTGGCCAGACCCGGACATATCTTTCCGTTGGTAGCATCTCCAGGAGGCGTATTGGAACGAGCCGGCCACACAGAAGCAACAGTTGATCTAGCGCGGCTGTCCGGGTTCCGTCCGGTAGGTGTTCTGTGCGAAATTATTGACGATGACGGGCAAATGGCACGCGGTAACAGGCTGTTTGAAATAGCAAAGGAACATAATCTAAAAATAATGACCATTGAAGACCTGATTGCTTATCGGCGGAAAACTGAAAAATTAGTAGAATGCACTGCGGTTTCGGATTTTCCAAGTCTCTACGGTGAGTTTAAACTTTATTTATATCGTAACACTATCACCGATGAAAGTCACTTAGCTTTGGTAAAAGGAAACATTAAGTCAACTTCTACAACTTTGGTGCGGGTTCATTCGGAATGTCTGACCGGTGATGTAATGGGGTCGCTGCGCTGCGACTGTGGTGATCAGTTGCGAACTGCCCTAAAGATGATTGGTAAAGCAAAAACCGGGGTTTTGTTGTATTTACGGCAGGAAGGACGCGGGATTGGGATTAAACATAAAATTAAAGCCTATGAATATCAGGATTTGGGGATGGATACTGTCGAGGCGAACGAAAAACTTGGTTTCAAACCTGATCTGCGTGAATATGGTACCGGCGCTCAAATCCTTTATGATTTAGGCGTCAGAAAAATGAAGTTACTGACAAATAACCCGCGTAAGATTATCGGGATATCAGGATACAACCTGGAGGTTGTCGAACGGCTGCCACTCGAAATACCGCCACGTGATACTAATCGAAGATATCTAGAGACCAAACGGGATAAACTAAACCACATGATTCTACAAAATGAAAATGGAAAAAATAATGAATGAGCTTAAAGGGAAAAAGATTGCGCTCGTTGTAAGCAAGTTTTACCCGGATTTAAGTGCGCAACTTGTAGAAGGAGCCACTAAGAAATATATGGAGTTCGGCGGAGAGGCTCAAAACCTGAAGCGCTTTAACGTTCCGGGGTCGTTTGAAATACCACAAGTTGCCCGAAAATTGGTCGAATCCAATCAATTCCAGGCGATTGTTTGCTTAGGTCTTGTCATTCGCGGTGAGACGGCTCATTTTGATTATGTCTGTGAGAACGTTACACGCGGAGTTGGCGAGATCGCTCGAAAAGCCGATATTCCGGTGATATTTGGCGTACTTACTACGAATAATCGGGAACAAGCGCAGGAACGTCTCGGTGGATTAAAAGGACATAAAGGAGAACAGTCCATGGAGGCGGCATTGGAAATGATGAAAACATTGGGAGAGATTCAAGGTCTAAGGACTAAACATTAACAATTCACCTTTTATGAACGTAATCGGAGAGATGGATGAAAAAATTAACTAACAGTCAACAGCTAATGGAAAGGACACAAATATTATTAGGAATTTGGTATTATTTGACTGCATTTGATACAGTATAATTAACTTGTATTAATATGGTAAATTGAAAAAACCACTGTTTTCTCGTCGAGATAGTGGTTTTTATAAGGAGCGGGATCGACGGGGCTCGAACCCGCGACCTCTGGCTTGACAGGCCACTGTTTTCAGAGGAGAACTTATTTTTTTACGCCATATATACTCTATTTGCATTAAGGAATTCGTGAGAACTTCACTCACCACAACTACCTTCCCTCGTTCAAGTAAGTTGAAATTTCAAAATTGGTTGAAAAATGGTTTTTGTTAGATGTGTCCATATATTGGAATATTTGATTGTATTTGAATAAATTTGATATTTCATTTATCTGATAAATAAATAGAATGTAGTATAACGTTTAAATTCAGCCGCCGCGTTAGCGGTCGGCTGTAATTTATGGTTAGGTCAGTTCGTGCTTTATAGTTAAAACATGGTCTGTTCCCTATTGTTCTATCGGAGTCGAGAATCACTCCATCTTTTTGATTCGCCGACTAGTGAGAAAACGCGCGCATTCAAGAAGCGTCGCCTCGGTCATTGCTCGATAGATCTCGCACTCTAGGCCGCCAGGCGCTCCCAGGTAACTTTGTCTAGCGTACCTAGGCCCGTAACATGCGAAACACCAGTCGGAAGCCCAGCATCGCGAGCATTCTGGAAGATGTTCACGCGCCAACGCTTGATATGTCGACGCAACTCGTTCAAGTGAAGGTGTTTTCGCGTTAGACTTTTCTGATTCACTGCAAGAGGCGATTTTATGCGCTGAATTGCACACCAAATAACAGGGTACTACATCACCATTGACCATGATTGTAAACTTGTCCAATCCAGCGGTACATATATAACGTCGCCTCCGGTCATGCGCGAATGCGTAGGCCAGGCGAGATGCGTAAGCTAACTCAATGACTCCCGATGTAAGGTAGCGATTCGTCGCACGTGCGGCTGCCACCTTGAACAGATATGCGACATGAGTATTGTCGCTCGTGTCTATACCGGATGCTTGTTCGGGAAATGCGGGCATTACGTGAACTTCTTGAGCATTAAGACCAAGTGCATGATCAACAACATCAATAACATCGATTCCCAATTCAAGGTGTTGTGAGGTGTAAGTCGCCTCGATTGAATAGAAGGCACCAGCTCTTGTGAGTTCGTTAATTCCCCCAACGACTATCTCGTATGATGCTTGTCCTCGCTGGAGGGGGCGACATGCATCATGAATCACTTTCGGACCGTCCAGACTGACAGTCACAGCAATGTCATTGTCAGCAAGAAATTTAGCAATGTCGCAAGTGATAAGACTACCGTTAGTAACGATTGCTATAGACGGCATATCTCCTTGATGATCAGCGAATAAATTTTCTACTTCCTTCCACGCTTGCTTTATTGCTTTGAAAGCTAGCAATGGCTCACCTCCAAAGAGAATTAGAGATGACACGCGTGCGTGTGACAGATTCAAAAACCCTTTAATATAGCGAACGATATTCTCGGCATTAAGTGTTTTTGAACTTGGATAAAGATTATTTGCAAAACAATAAGAGCAGGCGAAATTACAGCGATCTGTAGTTATTAAGGTCAGCTCTATGCCTGGCTCTTTACATAAATCCGCTTCACCGACGTGGCGCAAAAACTTTCTCGATATCCGCGACTTACATAGAAAGCTCATGACCCCATCGGAAACAGTTACGTCGCGGTCACAGTCACTAGCAAGGTATTGCGACCCTTGTCTGCCTAAGCAGATTAACGACCGACTGTATTTTTCTAAGTATACATCGGTGTAGCCAAGAGTCCCAAGTCTATGGAACATCGCAGTGTTCGGCATGCGAAAACTCCTTTTACGGAAGAGTCGCGGACAGTCACTAGGGCTGTCCGCGACGGTGATACTTATTTGCGTTGGAGGAGCTCTTCTTCAAGAGCCAGTCCTGTCGAACCGTTGCAACAATTATTGCATGCAGCTCTGCCGATAGTAGCGACCTTTGTCAGTTCCTCTAAAGAAAGTGACGCTATCATGTCCTTTTTCTCCAGGACAGCGTCAAGGTACCCAAGGTAGGTTTGTTTCATTGAGTCGCGGATTGAGATTGATGCCATAGCAATACTCCTTTTTTATAGAGAGGTTACGTTGCCGTTATATTCCAGTCAAGACAGGCGTAGCAACAAGATCCTATCTCGACCCAAGCAAGAAATCAGTGCATAATCATAGGCATCACCCCCCCCTCTTTTCGCCTAACGTTTTGCATAACCAGCGGCACGTCTTATTGTGCCGTCTGAGTTCATGTGCTTGTTAAGGTGTATACTTAATGATATATTAAAAAACAATAAAAAGCTCATCAAAAGAAATCCTTATTTATCTAAAATGGTAGTGATACCACTTGGATTTTTATTATATTTAATTTAGTGAATTATTCCTCTGAAGTAAATACTCGAAATCCAGTATTTTTATAATATATTGTTAAAATATGTGTATATTATTGTAATCCTTTGATAAAATACAAAGTAAAAAAAGGGTATTACAATGAAAATTGGAATCACATTATCTGGTGGAGGAGTACGAGCTTTAATATTTCATTTAGGTGTATTAAAACGATTAGCAGATGAAAACCTTTTAGAGGAAATTAGTCAAATTTCGACAGTATCAGGTGGATCACTAGGTACTGGATTAATCTATAAAACTAATAACTATAAATGGCCATCGAGTAATGAATATTTAGTTGATGTACTACCTAAAGTTAAAGACATTATAATTAATAAAAATCTTCAACGAAGACTAATATTTTTGTCGATTTTTCAGGGTAAAATAGTTAGACCTCGAGGAAATTTATTAGCTTTTGCCTTATGTAAGATTTGGGGTATTAAGGGAACATTTGGAGATTTAAAAGATTTGCCAAAATGGTGGATTAATGCTACTTGCTATGAAACAGGGAAAAATTGGATCTTTGGAAAAGAATATATTGGAGATTATAAATATACTAAGACAAGAATGACTGATAAATATAAACTAAGGACTGCACTTGCAGCATCTGCTGCTTTCCCTGGTTTAATTGGACCGGTTGTATTTCGTCCCAAGTGGGGTAATAAGGGAAAGGTACACCTGTGGGATGGAGGGGTTTATGATAACCTCGGAACTGAAGTTTTCTATAAACCTTACAAGGGAATAGTGAAAGATATTGATATGTTAATTGTTAGCGATGCCGGTAACTTATTTCAATCACAAAAACGGTGTTTTTTCAAAAGTCCATTAAGATTGATAGATATAACGACAAGTCAGATTCGGGGCTTGCGATCAAGGATTCTAGTGAGCTATTTTAAAAGAAAGAAGAATTCAGGTTGTTATTTTCAAATTGGAAATACAATGATAGATATTCTGAGAGCAGCTCGTGTTCCTATTCCAAGTAACCTGGAAAAGAAAAGGCTTGGAAAAGATTCAGTTTCTATGGTTGCTAACTATTCAACAAATCTCAAAAAAGTAAAAGAGATTGATTTTGAGAGAATAATGAGACATGGGTATGAGGTTGCTGATGCTACACTGCATGGATATTTAGGATTCAACCTACTTACTACTAAATAAAATTACAAAGTTTTCAATGATATAAATTGTTAGTTCGCTTTTCCAATAAGGCTTGCCAATTAGTAGCATTATTATCCCAGGTTAACTTTTGATTTTTACTTAAATCAATCTTCTTATCGTGTTGGTCCTCAAAATGTTCAATCTTATAATTACCACTTTTTTTCACAATTATTCGAATACTTTTTGTAGCACTTGTAACAGCAACTATTTTACCTCCGCTTTTTGTTTCATATTTTGAAAAAATTGATGTTCCGATAAGGTCAGGAAGACCATGAGTGCTTTCAGGGTTAGAAGATATAATTACACACTTTGGATCTAACCTATCTAAACGTTCCCATTGTGTTCCATTACCACTACCATGGTGAGCAGATCTAAGCACTTTACACTTTTTACTAAACATACCTTCACTATCGAAGTATGCCCAATTTTCCATCTGTGCATCTGCAGCAAAAACCATTGAGAACTTGTTCCAATGTACCCCGCTAATTATGGAGAGATGGTTCGTATCTAATTTTTTATCACGTTCAAGTTGACTTAATAAACTATTAGGAGGGCCTAATAACTCTATATATAGAGCTTCTTTGTCAATAATAAAATCTGTTTGATTTGTACTTAATGCTCCATCAGGATACATTCTGCTATAGCCTGAAATGAAATCAATCTCATCATTCTCATGTAAACCTAACTTTGTCAATAGATCAATAACTTTTGCAGGTTGTACAACATCAATAATGACAAGATGTCCTTTTGGTGTTATAATTAATGATGTATCTGCTTGTCCAACATTTAGGACATATATAATAAGATTACCATCTCCTTGTATGCTCATAATAAATTTCCTAGTCTATTTTTTTTGAACTTTTGAAAAGAAAGATAGTGGTTCAGAACCCTTACTCATTTTTACTTTAGTAAAGGATTGCTCTTGTATTGGAATATCCGGATCAAATCTTCTGATTTTTAATTCTTTAAAATCCTTTTTGAGGCGATTTTTTACTGTTTGTAGTGTTTTAAAAGTTCGTTTTTGTCGTCGATGATTTGATAATTTATCCGTAACAGATGGAAACTCAAGTGGTTGTTCACCTATTTTATTTTTTATTTGATTAGCAATATCTTCTAAGAATTCTTTCTCGATAAATCCTGTTTTAGGATAATCTTTTTTCCATCTTGATTTTAAAACTTGAAATGCCTGATAGATAATTCTAGGATCTAGGTCAAAATGCATACCATAGAGATTTTGATATTCTTCAAAATGTTCCATGCTAACTTTGATATCTACGCCTAAAGGATAATCCACAGTTATACTTTCTTTAACCTGTTCTTGCTGTTTCATATCTTCTAGTTTTGATTTAGGGATACAATATAGAAGCCTATCTCCTTTTGATTTCGGAGTGATTTCGTAGTAATAATGGATTTCTTTAGGAAGTTTTATTTTCATTTAATTCCTTAATAAGTAAAAACATTGTATTGTCAATATATAGTAACTGTGAAAAGAGTCTTTAGTGTGTTTTAATGATTATATTTCATTCAAAATTAAGATTAAGGTAATCAATAAAAAATACTCGAAATCCAGTATTTTTTATAAAAAGATGATTTTATCATTATTTCAATATAAATAGATAATAAATTCCAACTAATATAATTATAGCAAATATCTTTTATTGGAGGATTTGTATGTTTAAAGGAAATGAAGGTGAGAAAATCACAGTACAAGAAGCTGAAAAATTCACTGAAAATTATAGAAAAAGTGAAAAAACCGAAGCTATAAAAGCAGAATTCATTGGTAAGGATTTAGTTGAAGAAATACTCGGTCAAGAAAAATGTGTTGGTTTGAGACTATATTTTGGAAAAAGTGAGGAAGGTGACTTAAATATTATTGTTGTAGGTGCTGACGAAAATGGAAACGATTTATATCAAGGTATCATTGCTGAAAGATTACCTCCCTGTCCCCCGTACTGTGGAGCAAGTAGTCCATTATTAGGCTAGT
>JAUWFQ010000148.1 GCA_030606865.1 bacterium | reverse complement strand
ATTCTAGATTTATTGAAACCATTTGACTATCCCATTTCCGGGTGCTTTCTTGAAAATAGTTATCACCATAAGTTTCGTATTGAAATCCCATCGTGTTAAATACATCATTTAATCTTAGTGCAACCGAAAAACGATCATCTAATAATTTTTTCTTGACAGAAATACTTGTAAATGACATAGACTCAACCCTACCAATTGGAATATCTCTAGGAGATCGATAAAAGCCCATTAACATTAATTCCAAAGTGGGAGAAAAATTCCAGGTAGCAGTAACTCTACCCATGAAACCAGTTGAGGTTTTATTATAATCCTCAAAAATATCAGATGCATTTACTTCATCAGCGTAAATATTTCCGTTCATCATTAGGCGTAATTTCTTTCCAATAGATCCTGAAAGAATTAGTTCTGTGCCATAGGTTTTTTGTTCGTCATAATTTTTATAAGTTGTTACAGAAATACCGTCATCTCCCACTTCCTTATACCGACTAATTTTATCGGTAATCCGACGATAATAAGCACCTAATGATAAAGATAAACCACGTTTGTATTTGGAAAAATTCAATTCCATGACATCAATATACTCGGGCTTAAGAAACGGATTGCCCATACGCATATTCAATTGATCTAATTGAAATACTGCAGGATTCAACATTCGATATGATGGACGGTTAACACGGCGACTATAACTCATTTGAATTTGAAAAATTTGCGGCGGACCAAATGAAATTGCCACACTTGGATAAATACTGATATATGATTCCTCAACATTTTCATCTGTGTCTTTCAATTCGGAAACCGTATTTACAATTTCCGTACGAAGTCCTGCTTGAATTCCGATTTTTTCCTTTTCTGTAGAATATTGTATATACACAGCCTGGATATTTTCGTCAAATATAAAATGGTTACTTCGAGTAGCATCAATAATATAATCATCTATGGTTGTATCAAAATCATAGGTAAAAAAGTCATTATCTATAAAACGAAATGTTCCTTTATACCCAATTTCCAATTTGGTGTCTTCACCAATTGGATGGATATAATCTACCTGTGCATTTGTCGTTCCGGTCAAGTTTTTAGTATTTGTCTTTCCGGGAGCGGGATCGATAAGGTCCTCATAGCCAATTTGCGCTGTAGTTAATAGCATTTCTACTCGATTATCTTCACCGGCAGAATGCCGAATATCAAACGATAGCTTTTGTTTTGGGTCTGCAAATTTCCGATTATAAGTAATGGCAATATCAGCATTTTTGCGATTATTATCTGAATCGGTAGTCCGATAATATCGTACTAAAGAATCCACAGTTTCATCAGTATAGACCACCCTATCGTGAATACGAGCTCCATTGCTGTAAGAAGCGATCAAACCAATAGAATTATCTTTATTAATAAAGTAATCAATGCCGGTTTTTAATAAAATATTATTCCCACCCCGCTCACCATTAATCTCTTGATCAATAATATAAGAATAGTCGGTTAATTTTGTTTCACGATAATTTCCACCAAGCACACTACGTAAATCATGACGTAAACCTACATTGGTAAATATATTCAATTTATCATTTCTATAATTGATTTGACCGGATCCATTATATGAACCAATACTTGTTCCGCCACTTTTAATATTCCCGTTTAAACCTGCAAAACGATTTTCCTTCAAGATAATATTAATAATTCCCGCCATACCCTCAGGATCATACTTAGCTGATGGATTAGTGACAACTTCAATATCTCTAATGTTGTCGGCAGGTATATTTTCCAGCAGAGCTTCGCTGTCACCACTGGTCATAGTTGATGGTTTCCCATCAATTAGTACATTAACATTGCTACTTCCACGTAAACTAATATTTCCGTCAATATCGACATCCACTCCAGGTACTTGACGGAGCACATCTAAAGCACTGCCACCGGATGATAAGGTATTCTGTTCAACATTAAAAATCTTTTTATCAATTGTTTGTACAAATAATGGTCTTTCTCCTTGTACTTCAACATCTTGAAAAGCTAAAGCAGACTGTACTAGCTTAATATTTCCCAAATCATGCTGTGTTGAGTTCTCACGCGGATTGAACATAACCGGACCTTTCACTAACCGTACATATCCAATATATTCAATGGAAATTTTATATCGTCCCGCTGGGATTTGAGATATATCAAATTTACCATCATCATTTGTTACGCCTCCGGTAACAATGTCATTTGTCCGAAGACTTACTAATGATACTGATGCATATTGTATTGGTTGGTCAGTGATTGAGTCAATGACTGTTCCTTGCAGGACACCAATTTTTGGCATTTTATTCGGATTAAATTGTTGTGTAAAAACCACACTAATTAAAAATATAGATAAACTAAAAAAATACTTTAATCGCATTGATGTATCCTTGAGCTATGTGTGATGATTCTCTTTTTATATACAATATTGTTAAATAGTTCTAAATAGGTATTAGATACAGAAAAATGTAAAAGGTTAAAAATTAAATTAAATAAATTAATAATTACGTTACTTCATACCACGTTCACGTTTAATATCCTTATATGCTTTGTTAACAGCTACAAATTTCTCTTCAGCTGATTCTTGCAATTCTTTACCAAGATGTATCACTTTATCCGGATGATATTTTTTTGCCATTTTTCTGAAAGCTTTTTTCACTTCATCATTTGTTGTACTTGAATTGATCCCTAAAATCTGATAAGAAGATTTGGTGTCTTTGACAAACATCGCTTTTATGGAAGCGAAATCTCTATCGCTAACGTTTAAATAACGGGCAATGATTTGAATTACATCAATTTCCTTAAAATGAGTTTCACCGTCCGCAGATGAAAGACCAAATAATAAATGTATTAGTTCCAACCTACTTGGATGATCCATCGATCTTTGGATTTGCATGCATACTTGATGTAACGAGTAGTCTTGTTTTAGAATCTCTTTGTATATCAGTATATAATTATTTACATCGTCCTTATTAAACTGATTGAGTAAAAATCGTTTGACGTACTCAAGTTCTGAACGTAGTAATTTTTCATCAGCTTTCATTACTGATGCCAACAAAATCAGTAATGAAGCCATAAAATCCTTCGTACTTGTTCGAGATAGTGTTGTTCTACCGTAGGATGTTCTTCGTTTAGGTTGGTCAGACAGTGATGCAAACGCATACCCAAGGATTGCACCAATAGGTCCACCCATTGCCCATCCAAGACCACTCCATAATATTTTTTTTCCTAGAGCCATTAGTTAATTACATTATAATTTTATTAGTAAAAAATAGTGCCGAAAATAAATAGGATTCGCAATTATGAAAAGTAATTAATACAATCATCAACATCATAGCAGATACCTCAAATCGTCACATAAATTTCTTACGAAAATAGAATTTTTAGAATTCCATTTAGTTATTAACATATAACTAATATTAATTAAGCATTAAATTTGATAAATTTTAATGTGAAGTGTAAATTACACGATTAATAAATTAGGTATTAATTGCTAATAGGTATTTAATGAAAAAGAAAATCTTAGTTGTCGATGATGAAGAACAAATAGTAAAATTGCTCACAATGCGATTACAAACTAATAATTACGAAGTAATATTTGCTTATGATGGCTATCAATGTGTACAAATGGCTAAAGCAGAGAAACCTGACTTAATACTATTAGATATTAAAATGCCCATGGGTGGAGGCATAAAAGCATTCGAAACTCTAAGTAACAACATATATACTGAGATTATACCAGTAATTTTCATTACAGCGTATCCAAGTGTAGAAGTTAAAAAACAGGTTACTGAAATGGGAGCTAGGGGTTTTATAGCAAAACCATTTGATAGTGACGAATTATTAATGAAAATACGATCAATTATTGATTCGTAAAGTAAATAAATGTATAAATTATCAATATTTAGAATACATCTATACTTTAGAATCACTTCCATCAAACTAATCCTCTGAATTAAATTATAATTCAGAAAAACAAAAGTTATATACAATTGCTATTATTGAACATAAAAAAATAAGATGAACATGAAACATATTCCGTCCTATGAAGAATTATTAACAGAATTAAATAATTTAAAAGAATTTGAAAAACAACTAATCAATAGTGAAGAAAAATATAAGTCTTTGGCAGAAAATTTAAATGTCGGTGTGTATCGCAATACTCCCGGAGCAAAGGGGAAATTTATTGAAGTTAATCCGGCGTTTTTACAGATTTTTGGATATAAAAATAAAAACTCCATCCTAGG
>JAUWFQ010000153.1 GCA_030606865.1 bacterium | reverse complement strand
TCATATAGTTTCCTGAAAAGTAAAGTTTTATTCAACGTAGATTATCAGAAGAATCCAAACGAAACAATCAAAATCTATGAAATTGCGTTAGAAATTGGATTCTAATTTGAAATTTAAGTTTTGTATATAATAGCGGAATGCAAATGATAATTCTATATTTGTTATGCAGTCCAAGTAAAAAAGTTAGTTAGGTAATACTAATAGTTATTATTGTAATTAATATCAATTTTTATATTTAATTTTATTTATAATGAATATGCTTATATTGTATTTTTTATTAGCCTTAGTGATTTCATTTATATGTTCCCTAATAGAAGCGGTGATTCTCTCCGTTAGCCTCAATCATATTTCTATAATGAAAAAAAAAGGTAGCAAAGCGGCCATAATTCTTGAAAAGCAGAAAATAAATATCAATCGTCCGCTTGCCGCGATACTGACATTGAATACGATCGCCCATACGGTTGGCGCAGCCGGAGTTGGGGCAGCAACATTAAAATATTATGGAAACGAATGGGTGGCAATTGCATCCGGGATTCTTACTTTAGCAATTTTAATATTATCTGAAATTATTCCGAAAACATTAGGAGCAGTCTATTTTAAAAAATTAGCCGGATTTACTGCTTATACTGTAAAGTTTTTAACTATTGCAGCATTCCCATTTGTATATCTCTCAGAAGGATTTGCAAAATTGTTTAAATCAAATGGTGATCACATCGTAGTTACACGAGAAGAAATGATCGCCATGGCGGAAAGGGGTGAGGATGAAGGTACATTAAAGGAGCAGGAAAGTGACGTAATTGAAAATCTACTCCATTTAAGAGACGTTGTAGCGGAAGCCGTATTAACACCGCGTTCAGTAGTTTTTGCACTTCAGAAAGAGGAAACGGTTAAAGATGTGGTGAATAAATATACACCTATAGCATTTTCAAGAATTCCTATCTACAATGATACATTGGATAATGTAGTTGGATTTGTACACCGTTATGATCTTATTCAAAAACAGGCGGATGACGACTTTGATATTCGAATGGAAGAAATAATGGAGCCGATATCAACTATTTTAGAAACAACTTCGGTTGCTACAATTTTAGATGAATTTGTAAAAAGTCATCAACAAATATTCATGGTGGAAGATAAATTTGGGACAATTGTTGGATTAATTACACTTGAAGATGCAATTGAAACACTTTTAGGAGTTGAAATTGTTGATGAGCATGATTCTGTTATTGATATGCGGAAACTTGCTATTGAACGTCGTCAAAAACGTCTTTCCACTCAAAAACACTCCGATTTGAATGACAAGTGAATCTATGACAATACCTATGCTTGTTGAGAATACCGTTGAAGCAGCAGGGAATATCTAAATAATGACAGATTCACACATTCTTGAGGAATTAATTGATGCAATTGAAGACGAGCTTAATTTACCTTCGAAATTTATATCAACCCTATATAATGATGATGATTGGTCCTTTATTGTTAAATTGCATGCATTAGTAGAATCTTCATTAACAAATACACTAAGTGCTGTAGTTCACCAAGGTAAATTGGAAAAACAATTTGCATGGCTTAGTATTAGTGATGATCATATAGGTAAAATTAGATTTGCAATTAATCTAGATTTAATAACAAATAAACAATATAATTTTATTAAGAAATTGTCTGAAATTCGCAATCAAGTAATACATGATATAAAAAATATTGATTTTTCATTTCCTAATTATGTTAAATCACTTGATGCTAATCAAAAGAAGGCACTAAAGAATTCAATTGTTCAAGTGTTACCTGATGGAGTAGTGAATTTTGAAGAAAGTAACATATTAGATGATTTAAAGGAATATATATTAATAACAACATTCATTCTTATTGCTAATATATTTGGAAAAAAGCTTAAATTTTTAGAATAAAGTATAGAAACTTAATACTATTAAAAAGCAATATTGTCCTTTTCGGCAGTTTCTGCAATCTGATTTTTAAAATTTTAAGGAAATTATGTATAGCACTGATGATAGATTTAGAATTGATTTTATTTTTACTCCTATAAAAAATGGTAAAAAACCCGGTAGTATAAGAGTTAGAATAGAGCCTGATCCTCGTAGATATAATTGGGTAGAAAAAAATGGTATTAGATTTCTTTATGATAAATTTGATAAAACGTATTTTACAGAAAGCCATTATTTAAATCTTATAAAACAGGCTCAAGACATACCAATTACTCTTGAGCGACCTGAAATTATTGATGCAGAAAAATACGTTTTGTCTAGAAAGAAAAAAATAATCGATCAATTGAGTAGAAAAATACAATCTGGTCCCCCAATTGATAAATCTGAAGAATTTTTAAGTTCTCTTAAAAAGGATAAGCACGGGTTTGTAATACTCAGTTTAGACATTGTAGGATCAACACAATTGGCAATAAAGTTAAGTCCAGATAATTACACAAGGTTAATTAGTACTGTTTTAAATGAGATAAATGAAATAATTCCATTGTTTAAAGGATTTGTATTAAAAAATACCGGTGATGGAATAATTGCATTTTTTCCTGAACCTAGTTTTATTATTAAACATGATATGGCAATAGACTGTGCACTTACATTAAGAAGGTTAATATATCAATCAATAAATCCTATTCTAAATCAGGAAAAATTTCCCACTATTGAGATTAGAATAGGACTCGAATCAGGAAATGCAAGCGTAACAACAATAGGAAGTCCAAAAGGCAAAATACATAAAGACATAATTGATCTAATAGTAAATTTAGCAGCCAAAATACAATCTATTGCTAAACCTGGTAGTATATATTTCGGAAATACAATTTATCGTAATTTACATGTAATGTGGAAAGAAGTTAGTGAACAAGTGAAAGACATTAAAAATTGGAAATATAAAGATTCAAATGGTCAACCATATAGAATATACAAGATTAGTGATAATAAAATTGTCAAATATTAACAGTCTACTACTATAAATATTTCATATTTTATTAATTATCATAAAATAACTTCAATCATCCTCTTCGACGGTCTTTGCAACCTCTGCAACGGTTCAGTTAATTTTATTCTAAAAAGAGATAAACAGGGCAAATTCAAATTTGCTTCTTTACAATCTAACATAGGCAATGAGCTGTGTAAACAGCATAATATTGATACCAATATTGTTGATTCAATTATATTAATTAAAGATGATATTGTTTACATCAAAAGCGCTGCTGTTATGGAAATATTAAAGGATTTGCCAATAGGGTGGAGGGTTTTCCGAATCGGAATTATTTTACCGAAGTTCATTAGAGATTATTTATATGATTTTGTCGCAAAGCACCGTTACCGAATTTTTGGCAAAAAAGACGTGTGTCCAATTCCTTTAAAAGATGTTCAAGATAGATTTCTTGGATAAATTTATATTTACCACCCCTTTTATTCCTCTCCTATCATAGGAGGGGATTTAGGGGAGGTAGAAAAAATATGACAGAATTCAAATACAACAATAAATCACTAAAAAATACAAGAAAAGCTCTACGTAATAATATGACCGATGCTGAAATTGTTCTATGGTCAAGACTAAAAGGAAAGCAATTATATGGTCATAAATTCCGTCGGCAGCATAGCACTGGAAAAGTTATTGTTGATTTTTACTGTCCGAAACTAAGATTAGTAATTGAAGTGGATGGTGGACAACATAATGATGAAAAACATTTTAAATTAGATGAAGAAAGAACAATATTTCTTAATGAACAAAATATAACGGTTATTAGGTTTTGGAATCATGAAGTGTTAAAATATACTGATGATGTTTTAAATGCTATTTTATTTAAAATCGAAGAATTAACAAAAAGCACCACTCCTAAAACCAATAAAGTCGTAGAAACCAAGATTTAAAACTTACCACCCCAACCCCTCCTAATTTAGGAGGGGATAAAGAGGAGGTAAAATATTATAAAAAG
>JAUWFQ010000026.1 GCA_030606865.1 bacterium | reverse complement strand
GCACCAATATTTTCTAATTTATCTTCTAATTCAATTTCTTTTGCTACTGTTACACCGTCTTTGGTAATTGTTGGTGCACCAAATTTCTTTTCAATAACTACATTACGTCCTTTTGGACCTAAAGTGATTCTTACAGCGTTTGATAATTTATCAACACCGGCTTTTAATCCATTGCGTGCTTCTAAATCATAAGTAATTTTTTTTGCCATTATTTATCTCCTTTATAATATCGCTAGGATATCGCTTTCACGCATAATTAAATAATCTCTTCCGTTAACTGTTACTTCTGTACCGGAATATTTTCCATAAAGTACATTATCTCCAACTTTAACTGTCATTTTAACTATTGTACCTGAATCACTTGCTTTTCCGGGTCCGATTGCAACAACGGTTGCCTCTTGAGGTTTTTCTTGTGCAGTATCAGGAAGAATAATTCCTGATGCAGTTTTATCCTCTGCTTCTTTTGGTTCGACAACAACACGGTCTTCCAAAGGTTTTAATTTTAAACCCATTTATTAATCTCCTTAATTGATTAACTATTTATTTAATTTTTATGTAAATGAACATATAACTGCTTTAAAAGCAGCGCTGAAGTTATCATTGATTATAACATTTTATCAAGGATAATTAGCACTCTCGCCATTAGAGTGCTAATCAATATTTTAGTTACAAATTATATCAGTTGTTAAGTTACTAAGTTGTTAAGTTATTGAGACATTACATCGATGGTGCAGTAATTATTCCACCCCCATCAACCATCTTCCATATCCCATCTTCCATCATTCACCAGTACTGCCAAATCCACTACTACCGCGTGATGTATCACTTAACTCATCCACTATTTTAAAATGAATCGGTGATCCACCCATAGCGACTAATTGAAATAAACGTTGACCGGGACTAACTTTATATGCAGCTTCTTTGATATTATCAACAGCGGCAATTATTTCACCACGATATCCTCCATCAATCAATCCAATTGAATTTGATAGTCTAAGTGGTGTTTTCGATATGCTCGAACGTGGCATTAATAAATATGGTTTGCCTTCAATATTTTCACATGAAATTTGCAAATGGATAAAAGTCGATTCACCCGCTTGAATTGTTTGCTCATGAACTACAAATAAATCCAAACCGGCATCGCCATCATGAAAATGGGAATGTTCTTCATACATCTTTTTTACTTCTAAGGAAAATGGCTTTATCAGTAATTCCATAATTATTTATCTTCCATTTCAATATTATTCATATGATATAAAGTTCTGATTGGAAATGGAATATTGATTCCTTCCTTATTATAACGAACCAATAATCTCTTAATAAAATTATGTATTATTGGATATTGTGCACCAAAGTCCTTCACTTTAAAAAACACTTTAAAATTGATGCTGGATTCACCAAAATCAGTATATCTAATGAACGGAGTAAAATCAGGGTCGTGTCCCTCAATCTTACCAACTACCTCCTTAGCAACTTCGATGGTTACTTTTTCTACGTGATCTAAATCGCTTTCGTACGCAATTCCAACCGGAACGCGCGCTGAAAAAGTTTTATCCACAGCATCGAAATTCTTTATAATCGCATTGGATAAACGTGAATTGGGAACGTTGAATACATTATTGGTACGTTCCAAAATAGTCGTATTTCGCCAAGTTATATTAGTAATATTTCCTGTTTGTCCCGATTCTAACTCGATGAAATCACCCACTTCAACTTTTTTACTTAGCAAGATGTGTAATCCAGCAAATACATCGGAAAGTGTATCTTTTAGAGCTAATGATATTGCCAATCCACCTACTCCTAATGCAGTTAACATCGGTGTTATAGAAACACCAATAAAATCTAATGCTACCAAAAAACCAATTACTAGAATAATTGCTCTGACTAAATTAACAAATATCTTTGTTGAAGGAAGAGACCGCGCCTGTTTTGCCGACCACACATCAATCATGCCAATTAACAATTTACTAATGGCAAAAGTGATGGTTACAATGAGTGTGAGAATAACAATTTTTATAAGATTTGTCGAATATGGTTGTAGAAAATCCGTTGTTTTTGTTATGTAATATATTGCAGCTAATCCCAACCAAATAATTATTTGCCGTTCAATTGCCTCAAGCAGTAAATCGTCTGTTTTGAAAGCAGTACGTTTAGCTAATTTTTGCAAATATCCATGGATGAATTTTTTAAATAACCATCCAAAAAACACTGCACCAATAATAATTAATAATGGTTCTCCCCATTCAAATATTCTCTCAATTAAATCGTTATTCATTTTTTATCCTATTTTAATAATAACATCTTCTTAGTTTTAATTAATGTTCCATTACTCGCTTCAACAAAATATGTTCCACTTGGAACTTTAATGCCAAAACTATTTTTTCCATCCCAATTAATTAGGTGATTACCTGCTGTAAATCTTGCAGATTGATGCCAAATTCTATTTCCACTAATATCAAATATATTTAGTTGTACTTCTCCCTCATTTTCTATAGCAAACCGAATTGTCACACCTGCATTAAATGGATTTGGATAAACCGGATACAAATAAAATTTATCCGGGATTATACCATTTCCAAGAGTGTCTCGGCGGATTCCAGAAATCTTTTTCAAGATCCAATTATTAGGATCAATTTGTAAATCTTGAATAGTTTTATTGTCAGGAATTAAAAGTTCAAATAATTCTTCTCGTATACTATTTTCTACTATCCAATTAACTTCGGAACCATCTGAGAAGTTAGCTTTTATATCAATTGGCATTTTGAATATATCACTATCCTGAGTTTGGTTAATTTGTACTAATAGATTACTATCAGACTGGCTGTACACAACCTCATAAATTGGATATAATTCACCATAAATCCAGCGCTCAAAAAAGGCATCCAAATCTTTCCTGGATACTTCTTCCATAACATCACGGAATTGTTCGGTCACCGCCGATTTAAATCGATAGCGATCGCCATATTCTTGTAATCCGTTAAAAAATGTTGAATCACCTACAATATGGCGCAACATATGTAGCACCCAAGAAGCTTTTGCATAGGACAAGCCCCCATGAAAAATTCTACCTATGCTAGTAGTGTCTTCAACATATATTGTACCTGATCCGGTGTATCTCTTATAGCTCATTGTTTGATGAAGTGATTGAATATCATTATCACGTATTTCATACCACAATGCTTCACTATACGTCGCAAACCCCTCATTCAGCCAAATATGATGGAAATTCGCACAAGTTACCATATCACCCCACCATTGATGTGCTAATTCATGTACAATCAGTCCTTCACTATATCCGCCGAGACTTGTAAGGGTTTGATGCTCCATTCCACCACCCCAAGTGAATTCAGCATGACCGTATTTTTCATTTGTGAACGGATATTCACCGAATCTATCTGCAAAAGCACAAATCATATCTTTTGTTAAACTGTAATTATTTTGGACTGCATCAAAATGATCAGGAAAAACATAGTACTCCAATCGCATTGAATCAGTTGGACTGTATTTATACCAATCGAGGAAAAACTTATATGGATGTATTGCTACCGATACAAGATAAGTTGCAATCGGATACCTTTCCTGCCAATGATAAGTAGTCCAATCTCCGTTAACTTCCGTATCAACCAATTTGCCGTTTGATGCAGCAATTATACCGGTCGGGACTTCCAAAGAAATATCAACAGAATCAGCTTTATCGTTTGGTGTATCCTTGCAGGGCCACCAATCGCGTGCGCCGTATGGTTCGCTCAAACTCCAAATCATTGGTTCACCACCATGCTGACTAAAAGTAAATGAGCCAAAACCAGTTGATGGTGGTTTTCCATCGTAATCAATTACTATATTAAAATTATTTCCATTACTAACCGGATTATTTAATGTTACGCTTAAAAGATTTGAGCTATGCGTGTAATTCAGACCATCCCCTTGTTCATTTTTTACTGATTTAACATTTAAGTCCGAGTATAAATCAAGCTCTACTATACCCAAAGATGATACAAGGGAGGTCCCTTTAATACCAACTTTTCCTGAAATAGTTTCTGTGACAGGATCAATCTTGAGATCAATATCATAATAAGTTACGTCATAATCACCTTGTGCAATTGTTGGAACGCGATAATTCACCATCATTGCTTTAGCAGTTTTGCTATGGGAACATTTTAAATGTGATTCATCAAATTGTTGAGCTACCAAAAACTGAAAAATTACTATAATATAGATTAGTACACGCATATTTGATTTCTATTAGTCAATTAATATTACAGGTTTATTCTATTACGATTCGATAAAAATATCATTCTTTTTTCGTACATTTTGAGTGTAATAGTATCAAATATTGGAGGCTTATATGAAAATCCGTACTCTGTTATTTGTAAGTATGATATCAATATTATTATTTAATTGTCAGGAGAAAGATATGAATAAAATGCAATTATCATCAGATGCTTTTACTAATAAAGCTCTAATTCCAAGTGAATATTCTTGCGAAGGAGAAGATTTTTCACCACTCTTAAAATGGGATAATGTACCAAGCAGAACTAAGATTTTTGCATTAACCTGTGTAGATCCGGATGCTCCGATGGGCGATTGGATTCATTGGCTTGCTTGGAATATTCCTGCTGATTGGAAATCATTACCAAAGAATATTAGTCCAGATGATCAATCACAATTTACACAAGGAACTAACAGTTGGGGACGTACCGGATATGGAGGCCCTTGTCCACCTGTAGGTCATGGTCAGCATCGCTATTATTTTACGATCTATGCGCTTGACAAGGAATTATCGTTAGATTCATCAGCACAATTGAACGAATTGCTCCAAGTAATGGAAAACCACATTATAGGAAAAGCTGAAATAATGGGGAAATACGAACGGAAATAATATTGACGTAAAAAATACCCCCTCTTTAATTCTCCTCCTATATTAGAGGGAGATGTCTTTTTGACAGAGGGGGTAAACACTAATTAAAAGTATGATTTAATTCAACTTTATTTCAAACCCATTTCTTCTAATAAGTAATCGGCTCCGGCGTATTTTTCTGTAATGAACATAACATACCGTACATCAACAGAAATTGTGCGTTGAATAGCAGGGTCGAATTTCCAATCGGAAAGCATTGCTTCCAAATTACCATCAAATGCGATACCAATCATTTCGCCATAAGCATTCAAAACAGGACTTCCGCTATTACCATTTGTAATGTCAGTTGTGTGTAAAAATGCAATTGGAACATCGTCTAAATCCGGATCAATCCAATTACCGTAGTCACGTTTTTTATACAATTCCTTCAATTTAGCAGGCATATCAAATGGGCTTTCACCGGTATCCTTTTCAATCGCCCCTCCAAGTGTGGTGAATGGAGCATATTGCACTGCATCTCGGGGACTATACCCTTCAACATCGCCATAAGTAAAACGGAAAGTGCTGTTGGCATCAGGATAGACTGCTTCATTACTCAATAACTGCAATGCTTCCATATATTTTTTCCGTAGTTCTGTAATATTGGCATTGAACTTTTCTCCACGTTTACGGGATGCTTCATTTTCGGGATACATTGCAATAGCAAGATTAAGTAAAGGATCATCTAATTCTTCTACTTCATCTGAGCTTAATTTCAATAATGATTTGGCATATTCAACATCAGATAATTTTGTATTTTCGAAAGCAAAATCTACAAATTCTGTAGGAGTCATATTATTTTTAACCAATAATTCATCTATACCTTTCACTCGACTATTAACAGACAGTTTTGTTGACTTTTCAAGAAAATACTTCAATAATTCCTTTTGCACCGGTTCATAAAAACCCATGTAACGATAATGAAGGCGCTCGGCGTTTCTTTCAACATCCTTTTCAGAGAAGTTCGGATCTCGTTCAGATTCGGATTTTTCACGTTCGTTTACAATATAAACCACATTATTAGCTATGCTTGGTAGTGTGCCTGCCCAGTAACCAAATGCTTGTAAAACGTCATTATGTTTTTTATTTGCAATTTGATCACTATAAAGTGCACCAATATCATACAAAATTTTTCCATATTTTTTCTTTAGTTTGCGGTCAGATTTAACAAATTCAAGAAATTTCTTTTCATTTTCAAGAGTGTTTGTTAAGAAATCGTACTTATCCATTGATGCAACTGTGCCACCATATTTTTTCTGATAATTTGCAATTCCTTTACGCATTCCTGCGACAGCCATCTTTGCTTCCGGTGAATCTTCACCCGCTTTTTCTAAAATATTAATTACATCACCTGCTCTTGTTAACCAATCAGGATAATAAAGATCACGATTGTACTTAACCGAGTAGGAAGTACGATAACGAGAAGTACGCCCGGGGAATCCCATGATCATAGTAAAATCACCGTCATTTAGATCACGAGTTGATATCTTTAACCATTTCTTTGGCTGATAGGGTACATTATCTTCATGATATTTACGTCCTACACCATCAGGTGAAACATATACGCGTCCATAGGCAAAATCACCGGTATGGCGGGGCCACATCCAATTATCAATATCAGCACCATAATTTCCAATCGCTAATGGCGGCATATATACTATACGAACATCGTCAAATCTTTTGTATATATACAATAAGTATTGCTGACCTTCATACATCGCCGCTATGCGGGCGGTAACATCTTCTTTGCCCTCCTCAATGGCATCAGTCATAGCTTGGATCTTGGTATCAATGGTTTTCTGACGTTTTACTAAATTTTTAATTTTAGCACCGGCCATTAATACTTCATCTGTGACGTCTCGAATTTCGTCAATTATCATTGCCGATGATCCAGGTGCTTGAATTTCTTCCTCAAGTGAATTTGCTAAAAACCCGTTAGTGAGGTAGTCAGTACCTTGTGTTGAAGCACGTTGCACAGCGCCATAAGCAACATGATGATTTGTCAATATTAATCCATTTGATGACACAAATTCGGAAGTACCACCTCCAAGATTAACAATTGCATTAAAAAGTGAATTTCCATCCGGATTGTAAACTTCGTCCAATGGAATTTTTAGTCCTTTTTTCTGGAGATCGAGTTTGTCTACTTGATCCATTGTCCACATTCCTTCATCGGCTATTACGAAACCTGAAATGGACATAATGAGAAATAAAATGATTAAGTTTTTCATGATTATCCTTTAGATTTGTTTAATTAATATTTCTATTAGACCATAATTATTATAAATGGTTGTCAATATTATACATGTCTAATGTAACTTTTAACAATATTATTAATATCTTCTATGAATATTGATAAAAATAACCTAATAACTTACCGAAAAAATATTTTCTCAGAAAACGGTGAAGATGGAATTATAGAAAAAATATTCTCAGAAATAAAACCCAAATCTAATCTTTGTTGTGAATTCGGAGCGTGGGATGGCATTTGGGCAAGTAATTGCCGAAACCTAGTTGTAAATCACAATTGGGAAGCTATAATGATTGAAGGTGATAAAGATAAATTCAAAAATTTAATTAATACTTATTCCAAGCATGATCACGTAAACTGTTTTAATTATTTTGTTGATACAAAAAAGAATCCTTTATCAAATATTCTTACAGAAGAATGGAAAGAAAATCTCGATTTATTAAGCATTGATATTGATGGATTAGATTATGAAATTTTTGAAAATCTAGATTTTTATCCTCAAGTAATTTGTATTGAAGTAAATACCGGTCATCCTCCTGAAAGCAACACAATAATTCCAAGAGAAATAGCTAAGAATAATGTTGGACAACCTTTACAATATTTTGTGAATATTGCTGAAGCAAAAGGTTACCAACTAATTTGTTTTACAGGAAATGCATTTTTCATTAAAGAGGATTTGTTGAGTAATACAGATATTAAATCATTATCTGCAAAGGATGCCTATCTACAACATTTAAAAACAATCCCAAACCATGTAAAAGAACATTTATATTTCGTAAATAAAGGTAAAGTGAATCCGTTTTATAAATTTGATAATCCGTATCTTTCGAGAAAAGGTTTAGGGTTACGTTCTTTACAAATTATTAAAAAATTATTTTCCATCTATTCAATAAAAATAAAAGGTGAAATAATTCTTACCGTGAAGCGTGTGAGAAATAAATTAAAGAGTTTTGTAAATTAGGTTAATCAATTAGCTAAATAATTAATAACTAAAACCAACAGGATAAACGCAGTACGTTTTAACCGGTATTTTAAAGGGATATACGCAATGCGTATGTTGGGATGTTATATTTATAAAATCCAAAGTCCCGAAGGGACATAATACATATCAGTACATCTGAATTTCTAATTAAAAATTCAACATTCATTTCAAACTTGTCCATCGTAACAAAGTGTAGATTGATCACCCAAGCCAAAGCTGCCTATCTAAACTGCGGTATTGGATTGCTTCTGAAATGTGTTCTGATTTAATATCATTTTCTCCGGCTAAGTCTGCTATGGTTCGTGAAACTTTTAAAATTCGGTCATAGGCACGGGCAGAAAGTCCAAGTTTTTCCATAGCTGTTTTTAATAATAGTGAAGATTGTTTATCCAACTTACAAAATTTCCGCAATTCATTTGATTCCATTTGTGCATTTGTAAACATTCTCGCTATTTTTTCAAATCGTTCAAGCTGAATCTCGCGAGCATCCTGGCAACGTGACCGAATTTTATCGGATTTTTCACCGGCTTCTTTATCTGCTAACTCCGTAAAAGGAACTGCCGGAACTTCAACATGAATATCAATCCTATCTAACAATGGACCGGAAATCCTGCTCATATAGCGCTGAATCATCGGTGGATTGCACGTGCATTCATTATTTGGATCGGTAGCATATCCGCACGGGCAAGGATTCATGGCAGCAATTAACATAAACCGTGCCGGGTAACTCAATGATACGGTTGCGCGGGAAATCGTTACTACGCCATCTTCTAACGGCTGACGCATTACTTCTAAAACATTCTTTTTAAACTCCGGTAATTCATCCAAGAATAATACTCCATTATGTGCTAAACTTACTTCTCCCGGCTTCGGAATAGTTCCTCCGCCGATGAGTCCGGCATCGCTAATCGTATGATGCGGTGAACGAAATGGTCGCGTAGCGATAAGTCCGATACTGTCCGGTATTAAACCGGCAACTGAATGAATCTTTGTTGTCTCTAAAGCTTCATCCAATATTAGATCGGGTAAAATTGTTGGGAAACGTTTTGCAAGCATGGTTTTCCCTGATCCGGGCGGACCTATCATAATTACATTATGTCCACCCGCAGATGAAACTTCCAATGCTCTTTTGACTTGTTCCTGACCTTTTACATCTTCAAAATCGACTGAATAAATACGCTGTTTTTGAAAATAGCTATCTCGGTCTAATTTTTCCGCTTCAATAGTCAATTCACCGTTTAAGATTAAAACAACATCGCTTAAGGTTTTTACTCCGGCAACCCGAATTCCATCTACAACACTTGCTTCTTTGGCATTCTCAATCGGTAAAATGATACCACTAATTCCATCGCTTTTTGCGCAAATAGTGATTGGCAACACACCTTTTATTGGTCTTAGTGTGCCATCCAATGCAAGCTCTCCAAGCAAAATTAATTTATTCAAATAATCCGGCTTAACTACTCCGGTTGCTGCCAATATTCCAATAGCAATCGGCAAATCAAAAGCCGATCCTTCTTTGCGAATATCAGCCGGAGCAAGGTTGATCGTAATGTGTGCGTGTGGAAATTTATACCCACTATTAGAAATCGCTGCCGTTACTCGCTCGCGACTTTCTTTTACAGCGTTATCGGGTAAACCGACCGTCACATAACGCGGTAATTGAGCACGGGATAAATTTGCTTCCACCTCAACAATATAGGCATCAATACCTAAAATTGAACTGCTAAGAACTCGGCTACTCATTGATGCAAATTATTGATTTTATTTGAGACATAACTTTGGAAATTAGTCAATTTAAGTAAAGAGAAATAAGTAATAAGTTTATGAAATCTATCTAAATAAATATACTTATTTAAAATTCAAAATTTAAAATCAACAAATTCATCTCTCCACCCAATCTCCATGTTCTTTTATAAGATTGATGAGAGCTTTTACTGCATCATTTGTGGCAATATTTTTCTGAACTATCGTCTGTCCTTTATATAGTGCAATAGTTCCATTTCCTGTTCCAACGTATCCATAATCGGCATCTGCCATTTCCCCCGGACCATTTACAATACATCCCATTATTCCGATTTTTACTCCTTTCAAATGCTCAGTTTCTTTACGAATTTGAGCTGTTACTTCCGGTAGATCAAATTGCGTCCTGCCACAAGATGGACAGGAAATATATTCAGTTTTTGTAATTCTCGAACGGGTGGCTTGTAAAATTCCAAAAGAAGTTTTATTTAATAATTCAGGTGATTGATTACTTTCTAACCATATTCCGTCAATTAATCCGTCAATAAGTAAAGCTCCAATATCAATTGAACTATCAATTAATAATTGTTTGGTATCTAATCGACTATAATTTCTTTTAATAATAATTGGAACTGAAATATTATTTTTTATTAATTCAAAAATGAAACGGCGTTGTTCTGCTATACCGTGTTTATTTTCAGTTTCCAAGATTAAAACGATTTTATCATCGGTTTTAATCTTTATAAAAATGTCTTTATTTATTTCCGAAGAATCAATTGATACAAAATTTAAAATCTTTGATTTTTTACTCTTAGTTTCAAAATATTCGTTTAACGTAAATAAAGGATACGAATTTTTAGAATTCTGCCAAACTTCAGCATTTTGAATAATTGCGACTCCGCTTGGTAATTCAAAATTAATCGATTGACTTCCAACGAATATAAAATCAGATGCTTGGTCAGAAATGTGCCATTTATCATCAGAATATTTGTAACCCATTGATGTTAAATCTTTCTGACTAATATCGCTTATCCGGCTAAAATCAATAATAATTCTTGGAGGATATTCTCCTCCAATATTATTTAAAGTTGTGGATTTTCTCCGCTTAAATTCAAAGGGATTTACAACAGGTATATCTAAAATATTTATAGGAGTATGATTTTCACGTTCAATATATTTACTTACAATTGCCTTTGCTACCGGTATTTCATTTTCCGGTTTTTCGGTAAGCGAAACTCGGATTGTGTCACCGATTCCATCTTCAAGTAATGATCCGATTCCTATTGCTGATTTAACACGTCCGTCTTCTCCCTCACCAGCTTCAGTAACACCTAAATGAATCGGGTAAATTCTACTGGTTTCAATCATTTTGGCTGCTAATAATCTATTGGCGTGTACCATGACCACAGGATTACTTGATTTCATTGACAACACGATATCATAGAATTTTTCCTTTTCGCAAAGCTTGACAAATTCCATACCGGATTCAACCATACCAAGCGGTGTATCACCAAAACGACTCATAATTCTATCAGATAAGGATCCATGATTTACACCAATGCGGATTACTGTTTTATTTCGTTTACAGATCCTGATAAGCGGTACAAACCGATTGCGTATTCGTTCAATTTCTTCTTGGTATGCCGAATCAGTATATTCTATAACCTTAAACTGTTTTCGATCAGTATAATTCCCGGGATTGATTCGAACTTTCTCCACTATCTGAGCGGCAATCTCGGCAGCATTTGGAGTGTAGTGGATGTCAGCTATCAACGGAACATCGTAACCACGAATGTACAATTCATCTTTGATATTCTGAAGATTATGAGCTTCTTTGATACTCGGAGCAGTAATTCTTACCAATTCGCAACCTGCTTTCACCATTCGTATTGCTTCTTCAACTGTTGCGTCCGTATCCATCGTATTTGTAACAGTCATTGATTGTACTCTAATCGGATTATTTCCGCCAATACCGATTTTGCCAACCAGTACTTCACGTGTCTCTAATCGGGAATACTTAGTCAGACTATTACAATATGGTAATGAAATTTCCATCTATTTTTTATACGGATTATCCATAAATATTTTTGCTAAACGAACTGCTTCACTATTGTTATCCAATTTAACACATTTTTGATATGCAATTTTAGCTTCAGAGCGATTTCCATTAACATCATAGATATTTCCAAGTAATAATAATGAGTTTGTTAAATATATATCCAATTCAGCATGGTAATCAGCTATGGAATTCTTCACAAACTGCAATGCCTTATCAAAATGATTTTGTTTAAACCAATACAATGCCCACTCGTATTCTAAATAACTTTTCATATTTAGTTTTTGGGTATCAGTTAAATCTATAAAATCTTTATTTAATTGTAATAAAACGTTATTAGCTATTTCATTATTACCTGTTTTTATCAGACTTTCAGCGTACATTAATACAAAATAGAAATTTTTAGGGAATTTCGCCGCAAGAATTGTAGAATGCTCAAGTGCTTTTTCAATATTGGGGGCTTCCCAAAGATAAATAAAAGATAATAAACTTCGCGCTTCGATCCAGGCAAAATCGCCATAATTGGCGGCAATTTCCATTTTCGCAAGTCCTGATTCTTTAGTAGTCTCTAATCCAAATAATGATGCAGCCCACTTAAGTATTGAGCCTCTTAAAGCGACATAATATTCTACAACTCCCATCGGCAACATCGCATCCTTTATTTCAGGATAGTTATCTGCCACGCCTTTAGTTATTTTAAATCCACGATAAGCAGGGATTAGCGTTTTAAACCACCTTTTTTGGCCAAGATAGACACGGGCACGTAATCCTTCGGCAGAGCCGAGATATAATCTGTAGAGGGGATTATCAGGGTACTTCTTCACTAAATCTTTATATATGGGGGTAACTTCATCCAAATCTCTATTTAGAACTATGTATGTTTTTTCAATAGGATCATTTGCTTGACTATGCAGCCATCTTGCCGAAGCCCATGTAAAATGAACAGCCGCGTTTAGCGGAAATTTCTGGCGGGCTTTGGTTAAAATATTAATCGCCTTGGCAGTTTCATTATTATAAAAAGCATTGACTCCTTCCCAAACAAGCGAATCTCCGGGTTCCCCTGCTTCTATTTGAGAAAACAGTAAAAGTATAATAACCATGAATATTTTCAGAATTTTTGGCATATTTATTTTACTATTTTGATTAATTCGCGAAATTTATCACCAAGAGCTATTTCTTGCTTCTCAAATAAAAGCATCTCTACAGTTGTAATTTTTCCTCCTAATGAAATTACCTTTTCAATGCCAATATTCCTATTGAGTTCCGTCCTTGAAGAAACCGCATCAATAATAAGTTCAACATCATGTCCAAGATTGATTAAATCCTTTGCGGTTTGATATACGCAAACATGAGTTTCTATTCCACAAAGTAAGAAATGATTGTATTCTTTTTTTTCTAATAAATCCGAAAATTCTACATTTTTTACACAACTGAATTCACTTTTTACAATTGGTTTTTGATTGATTAATAAATCACTAATACATTCAATGGTTGAACCGAGTTTCTCAGGTAATTGCTCCGTCCAAATAATAGGAATATCAAGAAGTTGAGCTCCTTTAATTAATATTTCAATATTCTTGAATAATTCATTACTATTTTGCATTATTTCTGCAAGTTTACCCTGAACATCTATTAATACAATAACGGTTTTTCTTTCTTTAGTCATAAAATGAAATTAGGAAATATTTATTATATGTTAAACTGTTTACTTGTCCATCGTAACCCAGTGTAAATGGATGATTTTCAATCTTAATTTTAATTTTAAATCTTCAATTCAAAAACTGTTCTCCAATCATCAACTTTCTCACCGCAATCTATTATTTGAATCGATTGAATTTTGTAAACCGATTCCAATTTTATTTTGCCGGATATTCTTTTCTTTTCTCTTAGTGATACAGAATTATACATCAAACTGATATGTGGTAAATAGTCTTTGTCATGGTTAATTGATAATAAATCGCAAATATATTCATGCCATTTTGTAAGTATCTGTTTTTCCTTAAGATCGATATATAATGCTCGCCACAAATAATTAGTATACCCGATTTTTTCCGGATGCACTTCAATCGGTTTATAATTACTTATAAGATTAATTATAGCTGATTTCATTCTTGGTAACAATACATCGGTTTTACCGACTAGGGTACAATGAGGTTGGAAAACCGGACTATTATATTTTCTTGCCAGTATACTTATAATTTCCGTTAGATTAGATGATTTAAATGTTATCCACGTACAATACATAGTATTATTTTCTATAAAATATATATACGAATATTAAAATAATATAAGACTATATCATCTATTTTTCTTGTAATAATATAAATAAGACAATAATTTTATCTTTGATATTATTGAATTTGTTATTTGAAAAAGATATAATGCTCAACTGTTTTATCGGTTCACGAATGTAGCTATTCCTTTTCTGCTTCACTCCTTTTGGTTGCCTGCTAAAAGTTCAGCATAATCGAATGCTCAAATTGTGAAAGTTGGTTTTACCCTACTTTTATCCTAATTAATGTGCACATTGCACATAGTTATTTGGATTCCGATATATGTTGAGCATTTTTTTTAAGATGACAAAATCCTTTTTATGTTTTAAATTGGTTAGAATATTTTTCGTAAATTTATATTATTTATTAAGGTAATAATCAGATAATAAGGAAATAAAATATGCTATATACTAAATCAGCGGAATACGCAATTCAGGCATTAATATATTTAGCAGAAAAGAATTCAGATGACCCTATTATGGTCAGTGAAGTTGCCGAAGCTTATGAAATTCCACGACAATTTTTAGCCAAGATCACTCAAACTCTAGTTAAACATCATCTGTTAGTAGCAATCAGAGGAAGGAATGGTGGCGTAAAATTGGCCCGCTCAGCTAAGGATATTTACATTTACCAAATTGTTTACGCAATTGATGGTGCACCTCCCGAGCATGAACAATGCGTTATCGGCATCAATGAATGTTCCGATTTGGCTCCTTGCCCATTTCACCATAAATGGAAAATAATTAGAGAAGATATACGCGAAATGCTAATGTCGGAGAATCTACATATACTAGCAAAACGAGTAATCGGAAAACGAAATGAAATGGCAAAAGCCAATAGGAAATAAAACAATAATTTATTAGATGAAAAAATGGCTGATTATCAGCCATTTTTTCTTTAAAATATCATATGGAAAAGAAAATAAGAATTATAGTAACCGGCGGCACATTTGATAAAGAATATAATGATCTCAATGGAAAATTATTTTTTAAAAATTCTCATGTGCAAAACATGCTCGAACTTGGTCGCTCAAGATTGGATTTAAATATCCGCACATTGATGATGATAGACAGTTGTGATATGACCGATGAAGACCGCAATATCATCGCAAAAAATTGCGAAAAAACGTCTGAGAAAAAAATTATAATAACACACGGAACCGACACGATGGTAAAGACTGCTAAGGTACTTGCAAATTCTATTAAAGATAAAACAATAATTTTAACAGGTGCAATGATTCCTTATACTTTTGGTAGTTCCGATGGACTATTCAATTTGGGAAGTGCAATTGCTTTTGTGCAAACTCTCCCCGCCGGAATTTATATTGCTATGAATGGTAAATTCTTTAACTGGGATAATGTTCGCAAAAATAAAAGAATTGGCGAGTTTGAGGAGATAAATTAACATGAATATTTTAAGATTACTCCCTGCTATATTTAGCTTACTTCTCCTCAGCGCTCACTTTTCAAGAGCAGGTTTACTTATATTTTCATTGCTATTCCTAATCGTACAACTATTACTGTTCATCAAACGAGCATGGGTAGCAAGATTAATTCAAATAGTTCTTATTATCGGAACAATTGAATGGATAAGAACCATTGTTAATTATGTACTTGAACGTCAGGCTATTGGTGAACCATATATTAGGTTAGTAATTATATTAGGAATAGTTGCCTTATTTACGGGATTATCGGCTTTAGTTTTTAAAAATCAATTTTTAAAAGAACGATATAAATTGTAAAGATAGTGAAAATTCAAGATATTTATTAATTATATAAATATAAAATCGACACAAACTCCGTAAGCAAGGTAGAAAATGATTCCACACGAATGTAAGATGCCAGATATTTCCGATTTAACCACCCCCCTTTTACCTGCTCTTTTAACTCAGGCTTTGGTTGGAAATAAGAAATTAAGTCGAAAAACAATCCTTTACCGTAACAATTTCGTCCGTCTTGTTGATAAAGCTGTATTTGAATATCAAGAATCTCGTTCCACCATCATCGCCCAAGTTAAAGAAATGCAGCGTTCCGATGAGGAAATTATTGAAAATGGAAGAGTCTTGTATATCTTAAATTTCACTGACCATTTTGAGAACTGTATCAATGCTACTGCTCGTTTACTTAAACTATTAGTTAGAATCAAAAAAGAGTATGGACCTCCATTCATTTCAAGAGTAGTAAGGAATTCAATTGAAGCTTACAGTAAATCAATTCCAGACATTCGCATTGCTATTGAGCATATGGATGAGAAAATTCGAGGAGATGAAATTGTAGAAGGTCAGCCAGTTATGCTTTCAGTCGGAGATGACGGTGATAAAGCAACAATAGCAAGTTACCATATAAAGTTTAATGATCTTGCTACCACACTTTGCAAATTACATGCTGTTGCCAAACAATTACTAGAGTCGGGAAGTAATTAATATTCAATCGTCAATATTAAATCTTCAATTTTAATTGACGAAGCTTTTTAAATTGCCAAAGCTTTAGCGTAGGCAATAGCGCAGTCAATTCAACGCCCATTCCGGGAACTGCGAAAGATCAATTCCAAATACAGTTTTACCAATTAAATAAATTGATAATGTAATTAATATTGCACCAATAAAATTTAACCACAGACCAACTCTTGCCATCTCTCCAATTTTCACTCTATTAGTTCCAAATATGATTGCATTTGGTGGAGTAGCGACCGGTAACATAAATGCAAATGAGCAAGATATTGTTGCAGGAATCATCAAAAAGAGTGGATTTATTTTTATTGCGACTGCTAATCCTCCAATGATTGGTAATAGCATTTCCGCGGTGGCGGTATTGGATGTTAACTCTGTCAAAAATGTAACAAATAAACAAATTACAATCACAATTACCATCGGGTGAAAAACACCAAATCCTTGTAATTGCATGCCTAACCAATCGGCTAAACCGGATACTTTAAATCCACTTGCTAAAGCAAATCCGCCGCCAAAAAGTAATACGATGTTCCAAGGGAGTTTGGCTGCTGTATCCCAATCCAAAATCCGCTGTTTTTTATCTTTTAACGATGGAATTACAAATAGTATTAGCGCCATTGCAATGGCTACAGTGCCATCATTTAAGTAATTAGGATATGGAAATAACTGTGACCAACCTGGAATGACGAAATCGCCAATTTTAATATTGGCGCGGAAAACCCACAAAACCGCCAACAAAATAAAATCTACCAGTACGATTTTTTCTTCAAAAGATATTCGTCCAAGTTTATTATATTGTTCTCGAAATAGCTTTGGATCAATTTCAAATTCTTTAGATTTAGGATTGAATATAAACGATAATATTGCCCATAATATCAATAAAAATATTATTGATATGGGCAAAGCGTACATTAACCAAGAGGCAAATGTTATTTCAGGTGCATTTGGGAATAATATCGTCAAAATACGTGCAAATGATAAGTTTGGCGGTGTACCAACAAGCGTAGCAACTCCTCCAATTGAGGCACTGTAAGCAATCCCTAAAAATATACCTAATGAATATCTTTTTACCTTATCCACATCTATAATTTCTTCTAATTTGTAAACTATTGATAAAGCGATTGGTACCATCATCATGGTTGTGGCAGTATTGGAAATCCACATTGATAAGAATGCAGTTGCTATCATGAATCCGAATAGGATATTATGAGGTTTGCTGCCAAATATTAACAATATTCTTAACGCTATCCTGCGATGGAGATTCCATTTCCGCATTGCTAAAGCAACTAAAAATCCACCAATAAATAAGAATATGATGTGATTAAAATAAATTGGAGCTACATCTTTTCCGCTCATTACTCCAAGTGTGGGATACAGAATGATCGGCAATAAGGCAGTAACTGCTAGCGGTACGGCTTCGGTAATCCACCAAAATGCCATCCAAATTGCAATTGCAGCAGTAATAGTGATTAACGGATTTTGAGGATCTAAATCAACGAACATTATAAAGAGGATAAATGATAGCGGACCGAGAATCAATTTTATTAATGCAGAATTCTTCATTTATAATTTGAATTTCCAACAAGGAACATCGAATGAAGATCTACGAAGTAACTATTCACCTATTAACTATTTCTTAAGATTTTTTTGTGCAGTGTTTACACTCTTTACAAATATTGATATCAATTCATCGCTTTCTTTTAGTGCAGATTTAATTTGATCTTCCGATTTGTAATGCTTAATTCGACTAATTATTTAGGAATTATCAGTACGGGACAATCTGATACATTTACAATAACCTCATCAATCGAATCCGTCAATGATTGTTTTACTTTACTCATCTTATTATGACCCAATATTAGTAAATCGCAATCAGTGGCAAGTTCGGCAATACCTTTACTTACAGAAGCATTTTTTACAATCTTTACTTCAATTCTTTTTGCAATTTCCTCATGTCCAGTATTATGAAATATTTTGATAAAATCATTCTTAGTATATTTTTTAGGGCTGTCCATCATCATAGACATTTCACCCGCATGAGGATCATTTACATGAAGAACACATAACTTTGCTTTTAGATTAATAGTTATTCGAATGGCTTCATCTATCACCGGTATTTCGTTGTCTTTTCCAGCTAAGGCAACTGCAATATTTTTATAAGGCATATTCTCTCCGTTGAACTGTAGTTAATTTATTAGATAGTATAATTTACCTGAAATTCGGATAAATGTGAAACCTGAATCGTTATTATGTGTGAGATTAAGAAATATTGAATTATAAATTTTAAATCTTTAATCTTAAATTAATATTTATGAAACTCACAAGATCACTCAAGCTATGGGACATTGTTCTCTTAAATGTTACTGCAATAGTCGGTTTACGATGGATTTCGCTTGCGGCAGTAGGCGGAAATACGTCCATTGTACTGTGGATTGCAGCATTACTATTATTTTTCGTCCCACAAGCATTCACTGTTATTGAACTCACAACTCGTCTTCCCGGTGAAGGTGGTATATATTTATGGACAAAAAAAGCATTCAGTGAATTCCATGGATTTTTATCCGGTTGGTGTTATTGGACAGCCAATTTAACTTACTTTCCAAATCTTCTAGTTTACATTGCCGGTATATCTGTGTTTGTACTTGGTGACGGCTATCAAGCGCTTGGAGAGAATAAAACCTATGTTATGATTTTTTCCCTAATAGCACTTTGGACTGTGATGATATTTAATATTATTGGACTAAAGTTAGGACGATGGATTAATAATGTTGGCGGCATAAGTTCGTGGATCTCCGGTACTGTTCTTATAGCATTTGGAATAATTGCCACTGTAAAATACGGAATTGCAAATCCAATGCCGACGGAAAGCTTCTTCGGAAATATACTTACATTTGATAAATTTTCTTTTTGGGCTTCAATGTGCTTCGGATTTGCCGGTTTAGAATTAGCGGCAGTACTCGCCGGGGAAATTAAACAACCTCGAAAAGTAATCCCGAAAGCAACTATTTATTCCGGTATTATAATTACTATAGTTTATTTACTAGGAACTTTCTCATTATTAGTAGCATTACTTTCTTCCGATATCAATATCATTAGCGGGTTTTTACAGGGAATTGCCGCAATTGGAGCAAAGCTCAGATTAGGATGGACAAGCCAAATTTTAGCTTTATTAATAACGTTAGGTGGTATAGGCGGTTTAATGGCTTGGTTTACCGGAGCCGCTCGCATGCCTTTTGTAGCAGGTGTTGATAAATATCTACCAAAAGGATTTGGAAAAGTTCATCCAAAATTCGGTTCACCACATATTGCAATAATTGTACAAGGTATTGTTGCTACAGCATTTATTATAATGAGTTTCATCGGTACATCAGTTAGAGAAGCATATCTCATATTATTGGATACAACCCTTTTGGTTTATTTTATTCCGTATG
>JAUWFQ010000060.1 GCA_030606865.1 bacterium | reverse complement strand
TATAAAGGATTGTACCTTTTGTTATATCATATTTATCGCTACCCGATATAACATTTGCGAGCGTACTTTTCCCAGAGCCGTTGCGCCCCATAATAGCATGCATCTCACCGGGCTTAATAGTTAAATCAATTCCTTTTAATATTTCTTTACCCTCAACTGAGGCATGTAAATGTTTTATTTCTAACATATTCGTATTTTTCATTTAAAATTCAACATTCAAAACTTAAAATTGCTTTATCCAACAGAACCTTCCAAACTAATTTCCATTAGTTTATGCGCTTCAACAGCAAATTCCATAGGTAGTTCGGCGAATACTTCTTTACAAAATCCATTTACAATCATAGAGACGGCATCATCTGTGGAAATACCACGCTGATTACAATAAAATAATTGATCATCTCCGATATTTGATGTGGTTGCTTCATGTTCCATTTGTGCAGATAGATTCCGTACATCAATATATGGAAATGTGTTAGCGCTACATTTATCACCGATTAATATAGAATCGCATTGTGAAAAATTGCGTGCATTTTCCGCACTTTTCATAATTTTTACGCCACCGCGATATGTATTTTGCGATTTACCGGCGGAAATACCTTTCGATATAATAGTACTTTTAGTGTTTTTACCAATATGGATCATTTTTGTACCGGTATCCGCTTGTTGATAATTATTGGTCATTGCAACAGAATAGAACTCTCCGACAGAGTTATCACCTTTTAGAATTACACTTGGATACTTCCAGGTAATAGCTGAGCCGGTTTCAATTTGTGTCCATGATATTTTTGAATTTGCTCCACGACATATCCCGCGTTTTGTTACAAAATTATAAATACCGCCTTTACCTTCCTTATCACCCGGATACCAATTTTGTACTGTAGAATATTTGATATTGGCATCTTTGTGTGCAATCAACTCTACAACAGCGGCATGTAACTGATTTTCATCACGCATTGGTGCGGTACATCCTTCTAAATAACTGACATGACTACCGGCTTCTGCAACGATTAATGTTCTTTCAAATTGTCCGGTCTGTGAAGCATTTATCCGAAAATATGTTGATAATTCCATAGGACAGCGAACACCTTTTGGAATATAAACGAAAGATCCATCGCTGAAAACAGCGGAATTAAGTGCCGAATAAAAATTATCGGTCGGTGGAACTGCCATACCCAAATATTTTTTTATTAAATCGGGATGTTTTTGTACGGCTTCGGAGAATGGCATAAAAATTACACCATGCTTTGCTAATTCTTTCTTAAAAGTGGTGGCAACGGAAACACTGTCAAAAACAGCATCAACAGCTACATTCGAAAGCATTTTTTGTTCATCTAATGGTATACCAAGTTTATTATAAGTATCTAATAATTCAGGATCCACTTCATCCAGACTTTGCAATTCTTTCTTTTGTTTAGGAGCTGCGTAATAACTGATTGCTTGGAAGTCAATTGGAGGATAGCTTATTTTTGCCCAAGTAGGCTCAACCATCTTTTTCCAATTTCTATATGATTTTAAACGCCACTCTAGTAGCCAATTGGGTTCATTTTTTTTGGAAGAAATTAATCGAATAACATCTTCATTTAATCCTGGTGGAATTATTTCCTGTTCGATGTCTGATACAAACCCGTACTTATAATCTTGATTAATTGCATCGTCAATTATTTTGTCTTCGCGCTCCTTAAAGGAATCTGTTTTTTTTGGAATTTGTGACATTTTATAAGTTTAATTTTTTCCGTGCGTCTTCACTTATCATATTTACATTCCAACGCGGATCAAATGTCGTTATAATTGTTGCTTCATTGACTCCTTCCATTGCTTCAATTTTTGATTTAACATCATTTTTAATATGCTGAATCATTTGGCAAGCAGGAGTGGTTAAGGTCATTGTAATGTCAATATTTTGTTTTTCGGGATTACCGCTATCACTGATATTAATGTTATAAATCAATCCTAAATTCCAAACATCAACCGGAATCTCCGGATCAAAAACTTGTTTGAGGGTTGCAATCACTTGGTCTTCGGTTACCATAAATTTCCTATTTAGTTATATCTGCTAAAGTCATGTTTGAAAATATATCCTTAATCGTGTTGTTGATACGCTCAATCGGTACGCGAATATTACAAGTCCCAATATGGCTGCAATCGGGATCATGTAAACAATCCACCAACCCAACCGGTCCTTCGATTATTTCAATAAAATCATTTAATTTTATTTTTTCTAACGGCTTATTAAGCCGATATCCACCGCTTGGTCCCTGTATCGGTTCAATAATATCATGTTTAGCTAATTGCTGTAAAACTTTCGCTAAAAGCGCTGCAGGAAGGTCAAATTTCTCGGCTATTTCCTTAGCACTTGTTATGTCATTATGATCCTTTCCATGCATATGTTGCAGAGCAATTAATGCGTATCCAGTCTTTTTATTAAGTTTTAACATATAAACACGACTAAAATAGTCGTATTAAATTACTAATAGAAATATTAACTAAAAATAGATTAAATAATAAATTTTAGTATAGAGATAATGTGGGGAAATTTCATAAAGGAACGTAGCATACTACGTTTCTACCAATTTGTTATTCCCGATTTAATTAGGAATCCACAATATAATAATAGATACACGCCTGTGCGGGAATGACAATATTTTGTCATTCTGGAGAAGCGCAGAAACTGAAGGATTTATAAAATTGGATTAAAAATACCACCCTTATTCTCCCCTCCTAATTTAGGAGGGGAGAAGGGGAGAAATAAAAGTAAAAACCCCTCAAGGTCAAGAGACCTTGAGGGGTAGTGTAAATGTTTAATAATTTTTACTACAATTCAGTTTCTTCGACTACCTTTTTAACGTGATCTACTGTGTTTTTTAGAGCAGCTTTCTCGTCGGAATTTAAGTCAATTTCAAGAATCTGTTCGATTCCGTTACAACCTATAACACAAGGAACGCCAATAAAGTATCCATTAACATCATATTCACCTTCGCATAATGCCGCAGATGGAATAACACGTTTTTTATCTTTTAGATAAGATTCCACCATTTCCATAATTGATGCGGCAGGACTAAAGAAGGCACTGCCATTTCCCAGTAGCTTAACTATTTCTGTACCGGCTTCGCGCGTGCGTTTTACGATTGCATCGATCTTATCTTGCGAAAGAAGTTTATCTATTGGGACACCGCCAACAGTTGCTAAACGTGGTAATGGAACCATAGTTGGTCCGTGGCCACCTAATACAACACATGAAACATCTTGGGTGGATAGGCCGGTTTCCATCGCGATAAATGCACGGAAGCGACCGGAATCCAAAGCGCCTGCCATTCCAATAACGCGATTCTTCGGGAATCCACTAACCTTGTAAAAAGCATATACGATCGCATCCAGAGGATTTGACACCACAATTACGAAAGCGTTTGGAGCGTATTTTTTAACATTGTTGGCTACATCGGTAATAATCTTTAGATTAACTGCGAGGAGATCATCACGCGTCATACCGGGTTTTCTGGGAACACCAGCAGTAATTACAACTACATCAGAATCTTTGATATCTGCGTAATTACTTGTTCCTGTAATATTTGCATCGTATCCATCGTGAGGTCTTAATTCCATAATATCTAATGCTTTACCTTTTACCATCCCTTCGACTTGCGGGATATCAAGAACTACGATATCACCTATTTCCTTTTGAGTTCCAATTAATGCGAGTATCCCCCCAATCTGTCCGCCACCAATTAAGGCGATTTTTTTTCTTGCCATAATAAATTCTCCTATTTTATGCGTTATCTTTAATCCATTTAGCTGTGATTGATTTTGGTCGTGTAAGTGGTATTCCCAATGCACGATTAATCACCATTTGTGAAACCATACCCATAGCGCGTGAAATACTGAATAATACAGTATAGAAACTAAATTCGGTCATACCAAAATGATATAGTAATGAACCGGAAGCAGCATCAACATTTGGCCATGGATTTTTCGCTTTACCTTGTTCTTTCAAGACATCCGGTACAACGTCAAATAAGTCACTTACAATATCAAACACGGGGTCGCCTTTGATATGTTTTCTACCAAATTCAATAAATGCCGTAAATCGCGGATCGGGACAACGTAATACTGCATGTCCATATCCAGGAATAACACGACCACTATTTAAGCGATCCCATACGAATTTGCGCAATTCATCTTGCGATGGTGAACCGCCAAAATGGTTCTCAATTTCCAATACAAATTTGAGACATTCTTGATTTGCTAGTCCATGTAAAGGTCCCGCTAAACCGTTCAATCCTGCTGAAACAGCATAATATGGATCAGATAAAGCCGATGCAACTGTAAGCCCACTAAATGCACTGACATTCCCGCCTTCATGATCGCAATGTAGCATTAGATATAAGCGCATCAATTTCTTCAGCATTCCATCGGGATCATCAATTCCAAGCATATGGGCAAAATTAGCACCCCAATCCAAGTTTTTATCAGAACTGATGAGCTCACCTTTATCGAATCGAATTCGATAAACACCTGCTCCTACAGCCGGTAGTTTTGCAACTAATCGGATACCATCTTCCAATATTGCTTTCCAATAATCTTGTTTTTTTAATCCTTCATCATACTGTTTTCTAAATACGGATTCCTTTTCCATAACCAATATTGCAGTATCGAACATAGCCATTGGATGAGAATCTTTTGGCATGGCACGTAATACATCCCAAACATATTTCGGTACTTCTGCATGGTCGGAAAGTTGCGATTGTAATTCCTTAAGAGCACCTTTATCAGGTATATCACCTGTTAATAATAGATAAAAGACTTCTTCAGGTAGAATATCAGTTATTTCCAAAAGGGGTCTTCCTCTAATTATCAGACCGGAATCTGGTGATACAGCAGATGTATCACACACTAAACCTTTTACGCCACGCATTCCACCATAGGCTTGAGCGACAGTAACATTGCTTACAATTTTGTCGCCTTTTTCATCTAGGAGTTGTTTTGCTTCATATCTCCAATCAGGTATTTTTTTACTTAGTGTTTCTAGTAATGTGGACATATTTCCCTCTCGTTTTATTTGTTAAAAAAATGCGAACAGTGGATAATGGATCGGAATATTGAGTAATAATATCATTTTCAATATCTATAAATCGCAGGGCAAAATGACAATAATTCGTATATATTAGTAAAATATATTACGGTAAAATGGTCTATTTATCAATAATAACCTATTTTACGATCGAGTGAGTTGATATTCAAATTTACCTTAATCTATACAGAAAAATTTATATCAAAAAGTTTATATTATGCTATTTCTTAATAGGTTTTTTTATTTTGCGAACACTGTTACTATTACATTTAGGACAAGATCTTTCAATAGGCATTTTTTTATCATAAGGACCGGTAAATTCATGTCCGCAACGCAAACATTTAAAGTCAACAATTTCAGTCATAATTAATATCTCAAATATTATGCAGGTACGCTAATTTCCGCACCGGGACTATTAGTTTTTGGTGCAATTTTTTTGCTTTGCTTTTTTGCTCGTTTGGCTTCGGCTTTTTCTCGATCTTCTTTTAGCACTTTTTTAGTATGCTCTACTTCTTCTTTGGTGACATTTTTACGCATTTCATCAATTTCAGTCATAGTTCTTGCCCATTTTTGTCCTTCGGCAGCACTTATCCATTCCATCTGTAATCGTTCAGGACGAATCCCGAGCCGTTCCAATTTATCCCACAATTTCTCAACACGTTTTTGTGTCCAACGATTTGCATCGATATAATGACAATCTGCAAAATGACAGCCGGAAACAAGTACTATAGGCGCTCCTTTTTCAAATGCATGAAGCACAAAGGCAGAATCCACTCTTCCGCTACACATTGTTCGTATAATCCTTTGAGACGTGGGATATTGCAATCTCGAAAGACCTGCTAAATCGGCACCGGCATATGAGCACCAATTACATGCGAAGACAGTCACTTTATCCATTGGATTTTCATCTAACATAGCATCAATCATCGTTATGATTTGTGCATCCTCAAAATGTTTCATGGATAGTGCATCAAAATTACATTCTGCAGCACAGGTACCACAGCCCTTACACAGAGCTTCGATAACCTCAGCTGGTGTTCCAGTTTTAGCGTCACTGCCGCGAATGGCATTGAACGGGCAAACATTGATACAAATTCCGCAAGATGTACATAAATCGGTAAAGCACTCTGAAGTGATTGCTTCAATACTAATCATATCTGAGTTAAGTAAAACTTCTGCTCTTGCAACGGCAGCGCTAGCTTGAGTTACACTATCTTTCACATCTTTTGGAAATTCTGCACAACCGGCAAAAAATACTCCACCCGTCGGTGCATCAACAGGTTTCAATTTTGGATGAGATTCCATAAAGAATCCATCTTCAGTGCGAGATAGAGTTAATAGTTTTTGTATCGCACCGCCATCACGTCTTGGAATTACTCCAACTGAGAGAACTACCATATCAAAATTGTAATCTTTGACAGTATTAGCAACTGTATCCTCAACAATTAGAGTTAGATTTTTGGTCTTTGGATCTTCGAAAACCTCACCGGGAAGTCCTCGTATATATTGAACACCGGCATTTTTACTACGGATATACAAATCCTCGAATCCCTTGCCGAATGCTCGAATATCTATATAAAAGACCGAGATTTCCGTTTCAGGATGGTGATCCTTTATAAGCAAACTATCTTTAATTGTATTCATGCAGCAGATATTACTGCAGTATGGATTACCTGTTGTAGAATGCGACCGTGAGCCTACACATTGAATGAAGGCAATTTTTTTTGGCACTTCTCTATCGGTTGGACGGATCAAATGTCCTTCCGTTGGACCACCGGCGGAAATTAGTCTTTCAAATTCCATACTTGTGATCACATTTTCATGTTTGGTGTAGCCGTATTCATCCATCTCGGTTGGATCGTAAACATCCATACCGGTAGCAACTATTACGGCGCCAACATTGATTTCAATGATCTCATCCTTCATATCGAAATCGATGCATTCTTGTTCGCAAACATCGGCGCACTTTCCACAGGCAATTGGATTATGTCCCAAGCAGTCATCATTATTTAAAATATATACAGATGGTACTGCTTGGGGGAACGGCATATATATCGCTTTGCGAGATGAAAAGCCCTGTTGAAATTCATCGGCCACGGCGACCGGACAAACCTTTTCACATTCACCGCAAGCATTGCAAACCGTCTCATCTACAAAACGCGCTTTTTTACGAACCTTCACATTAAAGTTGCCGATATAACCGTTTACTTCTATTACTTCGCTGTATGTGTATAAATTAATATTGGGATGTCGACCGACATCCATCATTTTCGGTCCGAGTATTCATATGGAACAATCCATAGTGGGATAGGTTTTGTCTAATGTTGCCATTAGCCCACCAATGGATGCCTCCTTCTCTACTAAATTTACTTTGTAACCTGCATCTGCTAAATCGAGAGCCGACTGAATACCAGCCACACCACCACCAATAACAAGTACTTCTTTCGTCATTGGAACTTTTGATTCGATTTGTTCTTCTAATAATCTTACTCGTGCAACTGATACTTTCACAATATCCTTAGCTTTAGCTGTTGCTCCGTCCCAATCATTTAAATGTGCCCAACTGCAATGCTCGCGTATATTTGCCATTTCCAATAAGTATGGGTTCAGTCCCGCTTCCTCCACGCAATTACGAAATGTAGGTTCATGCATTAGGGGAGAACAAGAAGCCACAACTACACGGTTTAAATTGTGTTCCTTAATATATTTTTTTATTTCTTGCTGACCCGGTTCTGCGCAGGTATACTTATTTACTATTGAACATGCAACATTCGGAAGTGTTTTTGCGTATTCTGCAACTGCTTCGCAATCAAGCGATCCGGCAATGTTACTTCCACATTCGCAAACAAATACTCCAACACGTAAATCGTTTTCACTCATTCTTTCATCCTGTCTAATCGACTATTAATAATTTTAACATTTGGCTATTCCATTCTCTCTAATACAACAGTGGAGATATCACGAATATCTATATGATAATTCTCTTCAATAATTTTATCTTTCATTGTACACGAGAGATGAATATGGCATTTGGGACACGCTACTGCTAAAACATCTGCGCCTGTTTCCTTTGCCTGTTTTAATCTTTCCGTTTGTATCCCTTTTGATGTGATATCACAATTCATCCAAGCACTTACTCCACAACAAAGCGATTTTTTGTCATGCTGTATCATTTCATGGTAATGTTCACCATTATTATGTTTTAATACCTGGCGAGGTTCATCATAAATGCCCATATGGCGTCCTAATCGGCAGGGATCTTGAAATGTGATATCTGTAGCAGATTCTTTTAAATTGAGTTCATCCGCTGACATTTTTTCAGCTAGAAATTGACTCATATGCATCAATTTTGGTTTGACCTTGAAACCATGTTCAGGATATAAATTCATAAAGGCGCTCATACACTCAGCACAGGAAAACAGGATTGTTTTAGCGCTGGTTTTCTCAACCGATTCAATATTTTTTTCTGCTAACATTTTAAAATTTTCTGTATCTCCATTCCATAGAAGATCATGTCCACAGCATCTTTCATCTGACATTAAAACAGGTGTAATACCAAGTTTATTTAAAATTTTGATACTGCTTTTTGCAGCATCAATTGTAGAAATATTTAAATCATCAAAAAACACATCAAAATAAGGAGCGCATCCTACATAGTATAATATATCACCTTGATCAGTAATATCTAAATCATCAGTAACCCAATCTAGGCGATTCTGCTTGATATCTTTAGCTGTCATTACGCGTTGTAGAAGTTCCATCGCTCCGGAGTGCGAGCATTTACCGTGAAACCCGGAATCTTTTGCTGATGAACGTACAACTTGGGTTAAGGTGCTGTAATCTATATTAGCAGGGCAGACTGCATCGCAGCGGCGACAAGTTAAACAACTCCATAAGTTATAATCAATATATAACGAATCAAATTCATTGCGGATTGTTTTTGTCAGCATTGAGCGAGGAGAATATCTTTGACTGAAAAGTGAAACAGGGCATACAGCTGTGCATTTACCACATTCCAGGCAACCATAAGCATTGGTAGCTTTAATTTGATCTACAAGATCCATTATTGGAACTTCCTTGCATAATTATTAACTACTTCAACGAATTTATCGGTGTTTTTACCGGAGATTGTTTCATATTCAATGCGCTTTTTGTCATATCCAAGCATATGTGCCAATTGTTGTACTTTTACATAAGTTTCAGCAAATCGCTTAGCTCCAAATGCATAATGACATTCATCAGCACTGCAGCCAACAACCAATACTCCATCGGCTCCTTCTTCAATAGATCGAAAAAGGAATGTTGATTCGATTCGTCCGGTACACATTGTTTGAATAAAAATAAAATTTGTATTTTTGTATTTTGAAGTATTTACTTTTTCGAAATCTGCACCATTCCAATTGCATGAAAAGACAACGATGTTCCTTTTCTTTGAATCAATATTGTTTAATTTGAACGATAACCAATCGGAAGTATATCTGCCAGGTTGAATAGCACTCGATGGACAAAATGTTACGCAAGTACCGCAGCCACGACATATTTCGGGATCAATTTGTGATGTAAAAATATCACCATTTTTTTGTACTAACTGACAGGCATCATATTCGCAAACAGTTACACAATCACCACAACCACGACATAAATTCTCTTTAACAAATGGGATATAGCTATCTAATTCGATTGGTATATTTTTCCCGTTAGCTGCTTTTAATGTGCCAAGTAAGTTACCGTTTGCTAAATCATTGCTTTGGAAATCAGAAGGTAGTCGTAAAACGTAATCGTCATGTCCATTCACGCTGTGCATTACCGATAATCCTTTATCGCAATCCGATACGCAAATATAACATTCTCCGCATGGACCACAACGCAAGCAACGCTGAGCTTCAGCGATTGCAGTAGCTTCGTCAAATCCATATTCAACTTCTTGGAAGTTGTTTTTCCTTTCCGAAATTTTTTGCAAAGGTATTTCGGCGCGTTTTGTTTTGGGCTGAATTTCAAAATCAATTTTAATTTCAGTTTCAATCGGTTTTGTATTGCTATAAGTTTGTTCTAATTCCTCACCATTAATAAATCTCTCGATTGATGTGGCGGTTATGTGTCCTTGAGCAATGGCATCAATAACAGTATTTGGACCTGTTACGGCATCCCCACCGGCAAAGACCCCCGGTATATTAGTTGCCATAGTATTTTCATCAGCAGCAAATGTATTCCACTTTGAAATATCAATATTATGATCTTTTGGTAAAAATGATAGATCCGGTTGTTGACTGATAGCAGGGATAATTACATCCGCTTCAATAATAAATTCAGAATTTTTGATTGGAATTGGTCTGGCACGACCGCTTTCATCAGGTTCTCCGAGTTTCATTTTTGTGCATTCCAAACCTGTAACGTAACCATTCTTACCAACAATTTTTGCTGGCGCAGCAAGATAATGTATATTTATGCCTTCTTCTTCCGCTTCCTTTATTTCATCATCGTTAGCTGGCATTTCTTGTCGCGTCCGGCGGTAAACAATATTTACTTCTGAACCCAAACGCAAGGCAGTGCGCGCAGCATCGATAGCAGAATTACCACCGCCAATTACAATTACTTTTTCTCCCGGTTTTTTAGGTTTATCAAGATTTACCTCACGTAAAAATGTTACAGCATCAAGAAAACCTTTATACCCATCTTCACCGGGAATTCCTAGTTTCTTACCAACATGAGCTCCAATTGCTAAATAAACTGCATCATAATCTTTTAATAATTTGTTATAAGCTTGTTTACCTGATATCTTTTTATTGGTAATTATTTTTACACCCAAGTTGCGGATATAATCAATCTCTATTTTAAGAATATCACGTGGCATTCTATAAGAAGGAATTCCGGCAATGAGCATTCCTCCCGGTTCAGACAGTTCTTCATAAATTGTAACGTTGAAACCACTTTTTGCTAGATCGTGTGCT
>JAUWFQ010000078.1 GCA_030606865.1 bacterium | reverse complement strand
GCTTCATCAACTGAGATAGTCAATGGAGAAAGTGGTGGTTCTATACGGGCATTTTTTTTACCGCAACGCAGATAGGGACCATAACGACCATAATCAGCAGTTATTAATTCACCTGTTTCAGGGTGTTTCCCAACCTCGCGCGGTAGCGCTAATAATCGTACTGCCAATTCTAGATTAACGTCATCAATATTAAATTCTTTTGGAATGGATTTGCGTGTTTTACTGTCGCCCAATTGTACATAAGGACCATATTGACCTTCTTTAAAATAAATTTCATTACCGGTTTTTGGATCTTTTCCGAGTGTTTTTACATCGTTTGTTTCTTTAGTCAATATTTCTTTTGCTTTCTCAGGAGTCAAATCACCAAGTGGTACGCTGAGTGGTATGGATTTCCGATTTCCGTTATGTTCTAAATATGGACCAAAATTGCCGATACGGGCAATAATAGGTTCGTCTGTAGATGTGTCTATTTCGATAGCACAGGCTCTACGAATATCAACTTCTTCTTTGAGCATTGCCTCTAAACCAATTGTTTCATTCCCCCCAAAATAGAATTCTTTAATAAAGGGCAATGGTTGTAATTCGCCCCGCGATATAGCATCAAGACCATCTTCCATATCGGCGGTAAAGTTTGCGTCTACTAAAGATCCAAAATGATTTTCCAAAAGTTGAATGATGGCAACTGCAAGATAAGTTGGCACTAAACTTCCGTTTTTCTTTTTGGCGTATTCACGGCGCAGAATTGTTTCAATTGTTGCAGCATAAGTTGATGGTCGACCAATTCCCTTTGCTTCCATTTCTCGTATCAACGATGCCTCAGAAAAGCGTGCCGGCGGTTTGGTTGTTTGACCTACAACGTTTAACTCTTTTAAATCAAGATTCTCTCTCAGTTCCAATTTTGGTAATAGAGTTTCTTTATCAGCTAAAATTATATCCGGATCATCACGTCCAACTACATATACACGCATATATCCCGGAAATATTATAACTCTGCCGCTAGCACGAAATACAGCTTTTTGATTATTGATAAGGACTGTGGTTTCCTTGAGTTTTGCCGATTTCATTTGGCAAGCTATAGTTCGTTTGTAAATTAATTCGTACAAACGAACAGCATCTTTATCTAGTTTGCTTTCTACTTCTGAGGCTGCTTTAATTCTTGCTCCAGCAGGTCTGATAGCTTCGTGAGCTTCCTGGGCATTTTTCACTTTAGTAGCAAAGTGCCTTGGTTTTTCCGGTAGATATTCACTCCCAAAACGATGTTGGATTTCCTGACGGGCTGCGTTAATTGCTTCGGATGATAAATGTGTTGAGTCCGTACGCATATAGGTAATGAAACCATGCTCATATAATTTTTGCGCTATACTCATTGTCCGTCTTGCTGTAAATCGCAATTTGCGACCAGCTTCTTGCTGAAGAGTGGATGTAGTAAATGGGGGACGAGGATTTGAAGTTATTGGTTTTTCTTTAATGTCAGCAACGTTCCAAGTACCAACGTTTAATTCTGTCTTTAAGGTATTTGCTTGTGATTCGCTTAGAGCAATAACATTCTTATTTATTACTTTACCAGTCTTTTTGTCAAAATCTTTAGATGTTGCTAACCTTTGTTCATTTAATTTGTAGAGCGAAGCTGTGAACTTGTTTTTGCTCCTATTTAATAAAAGTGCTTTTAAATTGTAAAATGTGGCATCTTTAAAAGCTGCTCGTTCTCGCTCACGATCAATCAAGATTTTTACAGTAGCAGACTGTACTCTTCCGGCTGATAGAGTAGTTGTTACAAATTTCATGTTATGCTGTAATGTTGCCCACAAAATCGGTGAAATCTTGTAACCAACAAGGCGGTCAATTATGCGTCTAGTAACTTGGGCATCAACCAATTTTTCATCAATCGGGTGACGAGTTTGCATACCTTCCTGTATGCCTGCTTTAGTGATTTCAGTAAACTGAACTCTTTCAATTTTTTCACTCGGAATTTCGCTTGCAATATGTGCAGCGATTGCTTCACCTTCTCTGTCAGGATCCATTGCCAGGATAATATTTGGTGCTTTTTTGGCGAGAGATTTTAATTCCTTAATAAAACTTTTCTTTTTTGGGAGTACTTCTAAGGTGATTTTAAAATCGTTTTCGATATCAATTCCAAGAGCGTTTTTAGGTAAATCCTTCACGTGACCGACACTTGCGATCACGTTATATTCGCCACCAAGATGGCGTGATATTGTTGTCGCCTTCGAGGGCGATTCTACAATTAATAATGGTTTTTCAGACATAGTATAAAATTTAGTTTTTCCTTATGCGCGTGTATAATCTAATTGAATAAATTTAAAAATCCAAATCCGTAAGATACTCAATTAGTTTATTTATTATTATAGTGGTTTGTTCACCGGTTTCCATATTTTTTACCTGCACAGTATTGTTAGCCAATTCATCATCACCAATTATAATTGCGATTTTTACGTTATTACGATTAGCTTCACGTAGCAGGGATTTTAAACTACGTTGTAAAAGATCAGTTGCTACTGAGAATCCTTGATCACGAAGTTCTTGTGCCAAAACCTGACAAACAGATCGTGCATCTTCCACCATACCAACAATATAAATTTGTATAGGTTCATCATTAAAATTAGACGTTTTTGATTCTAATGCTAATAATAATCGTTCTATTCCCGCTGCAAAACCAACAGCAGGAGTTGGTTTGCCTCCGAGTGTTTCTACAAGTTTGTCGTATCTGCCGCCACCGCATAATGCATCTTGAGCACCTAATGCATTTGAAGTTATTTCATAAGTGGTGCGGGTGTAATAATCCAATCCACGAACCATTTGTGTATCTATTGTAAAAGGTATCGACAGTGCATTTAATAGTGACTTTACTTCTTTAAAATGCGATTTATCATCGGCAGTTAGAAAACTATCAATATCCGGTGCATTCTTAATTATTTCTTTTTCGTACTTAATCTTTGTATCTAGAATTCGCAAAGGATTATTCTTAAAACGATTTTGGCTTGTTTCAGTCAAATCGGATAAAAAAGGTTTTAGATAGCTGCGTAGTTCATTTCGATAATTTTGACGACATTCTTCAGAACCAATACTGTTCAGTGTTAAAGTTAGATTATCGATGCCAAGAGTCTTGAAAAAATTATAAGAAATTGCAATAATCTCTGCATCTGCCTCAGGATGTGCTGAGCCAAAAACCTCTGCACCAAATTGATGAAATTGTCTGGTACGCCCTTTTTGAGGTCTTTCTCTGCGGAATAAGGCATCCATGTAATACAAACGATTAACAGCAGATTGACTTCCTAAATTATGTTGAATAAAAGCTCTTACGACCGGTGCTGTTAGTTCCGGTTTTAGAGTTAGATTTTCACCGCCTTGATCTGTCCAGCTGTACATTTCTTTAGATACAATATCAGTTGTTTCTCCAATGCTACGCGTAAAAAGTTCGGTTTTTTCGAAAGCGGGTGTACGAATTTCTTGATAACCATATTTTTGCATAAAATTATGCAATGCTGATTCAATTTTTCGCCAGCGCCAAGTTTGGTCGGGTAATATATCGTGTGTGCCTTTTACAGAGCGAATCAAGCTATTTATTCCCTAATAATTCTTCAATTAATTGTGCGGCTTCATCACGATTTTCTTCCGGTACAAAAATTGTTACTTTTGCACCAACTAAATTGGCGCTGGAAATATTAAATGCGGAAGTTGCCCAATCGGACTTGGTAAAATTCGGAATATCCATTTTTTGTAAGATTTCCTCAACCATTTCAGCATATACCTCACCTGCGAGAGGTATAAGGGCTACCCATTTAATTTTTTCCAAAGGTGTTTCTTCCGGTAGCTCTTCGACTAATGGAACTTGGCAATCAGAACATTCTTTAATATTTTCAATATATTGCGTGCGGCATTTGGGACAGTACATTATTTTCCTTTATTTTATATCTGAATTTCCAAATATTCGTTAAAAGAACAAATACTTGTTTAGTTCTATTTATTAGTTAAAATTGAGCCCTTCTTTGGAAAATACCGCCCCGTTCTTCGAGTTTCAAATCTTTTAGCGTAGGAGATTTTACATTTATTCGTAAGTAGATTCCTTGACCATAGCCACCCGGAGTCCAAGAAATAGACATTTCCCAGCAGTGTAAATCACGATAAATCGAAAAGCTTTGACTGACCAATGATTGATTTTCTAAATCGAATCGCGCATTATGCTGAATCCTCCAATTCGGTGTAGCTTGCAATGTAGTATTGGTATTCATCCAAAATGATTTAATAATATTGGTCGGATTTGCTGCATTATAAGAATAACTTAAACTAATATTAGTGTTCCACAATTGCCCTCCGCCTATTTGCTTGGGGCTTTGTTTTAAATTGATATTTTGTCCAAAATCATCTAAATCATTAACACTTGATGTATCTGCAGTTAGATCATTTTCAGGTGTAATAGAGGATTTTAACTGCTTGCCGGAAAATTTAAACCCAGTTGAAAAACGGGCATTTATTAAGCGTGGTTTTGGAATATTATTTGACATTATAATTGAATTAATTCTTTTATTATTTTCAAAATCATATTTATAAAAATCGTGTGTAAGTGATATATCTAATTTAAGCGATTTACTTAATCCGGTCCTGATAGACGATCTTAGGTTTGAGAGTTTGAATTCTTCAGCTGCAAAGTTATAATTTGTAGATAAACGCCATGATAGTAAGTCAATTTTTCTTTCAGATTTACCTTCAACTAATTTTGTTTGAAATACATTATTTAATGAAAAATTTAAAGATTGGCGTTCACGTTGTGGTGTGCTCCCGGCTAAAGTTCCTTTGAATCGATCGTGTTGTATCTCATTTCCAGAGCTATCTGTAATGGTTGTGAAGTATTCAAGATCATAATTTAGTAATGGTTTGGAGAAATCGGGTGTGTAAGAGTATCCGATTGAAGGCGAAGCAACGTGACGTAATCCATTTACTTTACCAATTTTTATTGGAAATAGTCCATATAACTGTGTTCCCATATTCAAGTTGAATGAACCGGTTGTACGAGTTGCAAACCCACTTGTTTTTACTGACTCGTAGGTTCCGGTAGAATTTAAATTGGCAATATAATATTCATCAACCCAATCTGATTTGATAGACAAACTCGGATTAAGTGATATATAGCGGAAAAGTTTTTGCGGTGCACCAAAAGAGAATGAGTGAGTAAATAATTTATCGATTGTTGTATGTGCTATTCCATCACCATTCGTATCGGCTGCCCATTTAAAATCGTCGGTTGTATCACCTTCTACTGATTCATAATAACTTTTATTTTTATTATTAAAATTTGATGAATAACTCCATGTGATATTATTGTACCATGATTTATCAGAAGATTTTGTTGGGAATAGTGGTCGTTGCCCATGACGTAAAGAAAACTTAGGTAAAGTCATTGTTGTTATGCTCAATTTTGTACCGGCTTTAATCGGCGTTTGGTAAAATGCAGTTGAAGCATCTATTTTTTTGTCAGCCATCAAATCCGTGTTTGATGATAAATTGACACTAATTGAATTATTACTTTTTGGCCAACGCTTGGAATAAGTAGCGTTGGAAATTGCCTGTTGGTTCATCCTTTTGATTGGGTCCAAAGATGTAACATAATTATAGTCACTATTACTGTAATAACTTGCATTTACATTTAATGATTGATTGCGCCGTAATATTTGTTTGTGCGACCATTTTACAACGTAATCTTTTTTCCGTGGACCAAAAATATTGAATATATCTTTTTCTCCGGAAGATAAAAATTGTCGTGTTTCAAGATGCAAATTACCGGAATACTTATAACGGTTATTATACCGATTAGTAAATTTTAATGTGATTCCTTGTAGGTCAGCAAAGCTTGCTGTTAGTTTGCTATCAAAATAATCATTAACAGCCCAATAGTAACCAAGTCCGTCAAGATAGTGGCCGCGTAAGCTCCCTGTACCATAAGATGGCATTATCCAGCCGGATTGCCGCCCACCCTTCTGCTGCGGCAAGACAGCAAAGGGTAAACTAATGATTGGAATTTGAGCAAGATAAAGTGTTATCGGTTTGGCAACTACTTTATCATTATGTATCATCTTCATTTTAGAGCTGGCAAAGTGGAAATGCGGTATATCTAAATCGCAGGTGGTGTAAATACTTTGTTTCATATAAAAAACGTCTTTGCTTTCATTACGAATTTCGGAACTGGTATAGTATCCATCTTCAGCTTTGGTTTTTCCGTGTAGTATTTTTCCGCGCTGTGTTTGTAGATCATATTTCATTGCATCGCCATACATCGGTTCCTGACCACCTTCTTTTATGGTTGGTTTTATTTCACGCGATGTTGAGTCATTAGTGGCTCTTGGCAAAGCGTCTAAGATATTAGTTTGCCAATTAACACCGATAAAACCGGCAGTTAGTGTCATGTCTGTGTAATCTACTTGAGCGTTACCGATTAAATGAGTTGTTTCATCGGGGATTTGGTAGTCAATATTGTTAGCCGAATATTTTATTACATTATCTAAACTTGTATTTGACGAATCCGGCGTGTATGTTCCGCGTGCACCACCCGATACATAGATCTGTTGTAATTCTTGATCAGTAAATTGTAAAGAAATTGTATCACCGGAAGTCACATTTACACCCTGATAAATTGTATCGTTAAAAACGTGATAAAGAGATGTCGCCATACCTTCTAAGCGTATTGAATCGAGTTCGCCTGCGATAAAATATGCTTTAAGTATTTTACTCGTCATATCATCACTATATTCACCTATTGTTTCATTATTGTGGATTGATAACGCTTTTGCACCTGAAGGAATAAATAAGTATTGTAATTCTTCATCTTTAAAATGAGAAATTATCTCATTACCGGATAAAACCTCATCAGCAGAAGATATTTTTGGATTAACAGTTAGTTCTGAAATCTCGGTTTCGAGATCATAAAATGCTCTACCACAGGTTATTATTCTATCGTTACTTGTAATGGTAACATTACCAATCGCAGTATAACTAGCTGATTCTTTTCCTATAGGTTTAGAGTAATCTAAAGTATCGGCTATGATCTCCTGATTTTTTTGTAATAATTTCGCTTTACCGATAGCATTGCCGCTATCGATTTTGGTAAAATAAATGATTGAATTGGAAGTAAGGTCAAAATCATTATCCCAAACATGGGCATCGCCACTAGCGATTAGCTTATCTTCCGAAGAAATGAAATTCAAAGTATCAGCAGTGATGGTAACACTATCTTTTTCTGCTTTAGCATTACCGATCAGAAAACCCAGTCCGGTTTTTTCAGTATAATGTGCTAAATCACAAGATAGAATTAGCTCACCTTTTTTAAAAATAACATCTCCTGTTAAAATTTGAACAGCAGTACCATTTTGGATTACATTTTCCAACACATCAGCTTGGACTAAATGTAATCGCTCATCAGCAAGTAGACAAAGTGGTAATAGTAATAATAAAAGTTTAAAGCGCATTATTTATTGAATCTTGATGGCCATAATTTTGATAATCGATCGGAAATATATTTTTCATAACCTAATTTGGTTGGACTATAAAAAGATTCAGCAATATTTTCTGGAAAATAATTTTCATTAATAAAATGTTCCGGATGATCATGCGGGTATTTGTAGTCCTTTCCGTAATCTAATTTTTCCATGAGTTGTGTTGGCGCATTTCGTAAATGCATTGGTACTGAGGCAGTTCCTTTATTTTTAATCAATCCTTGTGCTTTTTTGAGAGCCATATATGATGCATTTGATTTGGGAGCGGAAGCAAGGTAGGTAGTTACTTGCGCAAGAGTAATTGCTGCTTCCGGCATTCCAATCATGTGTACCGCTTGGAATCCCGCTGTAGCGATGGATAAGCCTTGCGGGTCAGCATTGCCGATGTCTTCCGATGCCAAAATGACTAAACGCCGTGCGATAAATTCCGGTTTTTCGCCGCCTTCCAACATAGTTGCCAACCAATAAATTGCTGCATCGGGATCACTACCGCGCACCGATTTGATGAATGCGCTGATCGTATCATAATGATAATCACCGGTTTTATCATATAACTGTGTGCGCTTTTGTAAGGCTTCGTTTAAAATTGGAGTGGTAACTTCACCTTTTCCACCTAACAGACTAATAGAAATTTCCAGTGCATTGAGCATTTTACGTGCATCGCCACCGGCAGATTGAATTAGTTGCGTCTTAACGTTATCTGATAATTCTATTTGATTTTTTTGTAGAATAATATCAGTCTTGAATGCATTATCTAAAATCAATTTAAGTGATTTTTCTGTTAATGGCTTTAGTACCAATACACGGCAGCGCGAAAGTAACGGACTAATAACTTCGAATGATGGATTTTCAGTAGTAGCGCCAATTAAAGTTATAGTTCCATCTTCTACGGCGTGCAATAATGCATCTTGCTGGGATTTACTAAAACGATGAATTTCATCAATGAATAAAATTGTGATTGTACCAAGATTTAAATTACTTTTAGCAACTTCTATGATTTTGCGCAATTCTTTTACACCGCTTGATACAGCTGATATCTCATGAATATTTGCATTCGTCGATTTAGCAATTATTCGTGCTAAAGTTGTTTTACCGGAGCCGGGTGGACCCCAAAATATCATCGAAAATGGCTTCTGTGATTTGGATAACAAAGACAAAATTTTATCGTTGCCAATCAAGTGTTCCTGTCCAACAAATTCATCGATAGTTTGCGGACGTAACCTATCGGCTAACGGCGGTAAATGCTGATTGAATATTGACTTAGTTGTGTTCATTATATATCAATTTACATAAAACAAAGCTGTAGATAGTAAATTTTAATTATGGTAATTTACTGAAAAGATATGAGAGAATTATTATGCAAAAAAGAATGATAAATATAGCTATGACCAGCGTTATGCTGTTGGCATTTTTGGTGGTTTTTGGTTGTAACGAAGAAAAAAATGAGGTAAAAATGAAAAGTGGTTTAATTCTAGTTGATAATGTAGTTGGAGAAGGTTTAGAAGCCGAGAAATTTGATATACTTACTGTTCACTATACCGGAAAATTGGAAGATGGAACCGTATTTGATTCATCTAAAAATCCGGGGCGTGATCCATTTAGATTTACAGTTGGTCTTGGTCAGGTTATCCGTGGTTGGGATGAGGGTTTTGTCGGTATGAAAATAGGAGGAACTCGCACGCTTACAATTCCACCGGAAATGGGCTATGGAGTTCGTGGTGC
>JAUWFQ010000141.1 GCA_030606865.1 bacterium | reverse complement strand
AATAAAGTAGCTGGTGTCAAAGGGATAAGTAATAGTGAACCATTTAAAATAAAATCCAAATTAGTGATAGGTGCAGATGGCGTAGAAAGTCGTATTGGAAGAATGGCAGGTATAAATACTAAATTAAACTTAAATGATATTGATTCGGGCTATCAAAAAACAATAGCCGGTATTAAAGTAAATAGGAATGTTTGTTATTTTTATGTCTCGAATAAATTAGCTCCGGACGGTTATATATGGATATTTCCTAAAGGGAAAGATATAGCAAATATCGGGATTGGGATTTCAGGGAAAAGCGCGATTAAGGGTGAATCTGCTAAAAAAAGATTAAATAAGTTCATAGATTCAAAATATCCAAATCATAAAGTAGAATCAATTTCAGTCGGAGGAATTCCACTTTCCAAACCTATTGAACGAATGGTAACAGATGGTGTAATGTTAATCGGTGATGCGGCAAGAACCGTTAATCCGTTATCCGGTGGTGGAATAATATTAGGAATGAAAAGTGCAGCTAAAGCGGCAGATGTTGCTGTTGGTGTATTGAAAAACGGTTTAGAAACTTCTAAAATAAATTTATTTGAATATCAAAAACGTTGGATGAATAGTGAAGGAAAACAAATTAATAGGTTATATAGAATAAAAAAAGCAGTAAATAAATTGAATGATAAGGATTTAAATAAGATTATTGAAAAATTAAATAAACTACCAATAGATAAGCGCAGTATTGCAAGATTATTCAGGGCTTGTATTCCACTGAAACCATCTTTATTAATTGATGTTGCTAAAGTTTTTATGGGTTATTAATGAATATATGTAACCTATTAAAAACATTAAATCTATCTGACTTTATAGCTTTAGATTTTGAAACTACCGGAGTTGATTCGGTAAATGATAGAATAATCGAAGTAGCTGCTATACGGTTCACCGATGGCAAAGCCACCGATAAATTTGTAAAATTAGTGAATCCCGGTCGTCCGATTCCGGATTTCATTATAAACATTACAAATATCTCCAATGAAATGGTAAAAGATGCTCCTTTGGAAGAGGATATTGTTGATGAATTATTAAAATTTATAGGAAATTCACCTATTGTCGCTCACAATACGCCATTTGATATTGCCTTTTTAAGAGAATTAGCAAAACGTCATAATACAAAATTTATTGAACCGGATTTATATGATTCGCTACCATTAGCACGTACTTTTTTATATCATTTACCAGCTTTCAATTTAGGAGTAGTCTCAGAATATTATGGACTGTCAGCAGAAGGATCTCATCGTGCAGAAAAAGACACTGAGAACTGTGGAATTGTATTTTTAAATCTTATAGAAGAAGCAGCAAGTTATCCATTACATGTTATATCGAAGATATTAGCACTTTTAAAAAGTACTGAATTACATAATAAAGCGTTATTTATAAATATTGCCAATGAGCTCACTAAATCAGGTGAAATAAAAAAAGGGTTAACTAAATCTAAAGAAAATCATAATGTGCAAGACAATGTGTACTTTCATGATGGCAAACAATCAATTAATAGTTTAGCCGCAGAAGACGTATTGGGGGAAGGTGGGATGTTAAGTAGTGTTTTAGGTGGCTATGAAAAAAGATCTCAGCAAATAGAATACTCAAATTTTGTAGATGATATAATTAACGGTGAAGATCAGATTGGTGTGGTTGAAGCCGGAACGGGCTTAGGAAAATCTTTTGCATATTTATTTCCCGCTTTAAAGCGAACGGAACAATTTGTCGAGAATGGTCCTGTAATAATATCTTGTTATACAAAAAATTTACAAGATCAATTATTTTATAAAGATTTACCGGTTATTGCTGATGCATTAGATATTCCTGTCAAAGCGGTAAAATTAAAAGGAAGAAATAATTACATATGCTTAACGCGACTAAACTGGTTAATCGCTGATGCAGCAAAAACATTAAACAAAAATGAGATTGAAAAGATATTACCAATAATAGTTTGGTTAGAGTGGACAAATACCGGAGACCTTTCAGAATGTAACGGATTTTGGAATTCACGACCCGGTAAAATTGCCTTTTTGATACAATGCGAACCCGGTTTTTGTACCACAAAATTATGTGCTCGCAATAATGGTTGCTTTTTTGGTCGGGTAAGGCGCGACTTATACGAAGCTTCGATTATAATCGTAAACCATGCTCTTTTGTTATCGGAAATTACTATGCCGGGTTTTCTGCCGATGTTTAACACCGTTATAATTGATGAGGCGCATAATTTAATCTCGGTTGCCTATAAACAGCTAAGCCATGAAATGGATCAAATCGGGTACGCGTCGTATCTACAGAGTATTGATCCAAAATATCGGGGAAATAAGCGTTGGAATAATATGTTAAGTGCTATTGGTGGCTTACATCCGGAATTTATCGCTTTGCAAAAAGCGATGAGTGAAGAAGTCGCATTTGCGATAGAGACATTAAGAGCATTTTTCGGAAAATACGGAACAAAAGTGGATTCAGAATTCAATAAAGATTCGATCTATACGCAAAAAAATATAATTGACAAACTCGAGGAAGAATATATTTCAGCATCAGATGAACTAGAACAGTTGGTTGATGCTTTAAAAGGGTTACATATTACCATTGAAAAGACCGCGAATACTTTATTAGAAAAAGACCCTGAACGCAAAGATTATGATGAATTGCATCAAGTATTAGCTCAACATAAAGATATATTAAGCGGACTTATAAATAACGTGGTATTACTTACTTCGGAACAGAATCCGGAAAATGTGTATTGGAAAGAAGGAGAATTTAAAGAACGGTACGGTAGTAAGGAATTAATGTTATCATTGCATGCTTCGCCGGTTGATGTATCTGAAAAATTGAGTTCGTTATTTTTTAAAAACATTTCCCATTGCGTTTTAACTTCTGCCACTCTTAGGGTTAATAGCGAATTTGATTATTATTTCCGACGCACCGGACTTGATAGAATCATTGATAAAACAGTAAAGACAGATTATTTTCCCAGTCCTTTTTATTATGAAGATCAAGTTACCTATTTACAATATGGTAATCGTAAAAGTATAACATCTGATTCAGTTTCAATTGCAAAAATAATAGAATTGGTAAGTCAAAAATATAATCAACGGATTATGGTCCTTTTTACCGCCCGGAATTCTCTAAAAAGTGTTTATAACGAATTGAAAAAAAGTTCAATCGGGAAAGATTTACCTATATTTGCACAGATATTTAATTCGTCAAGGCAATCTTTAATAGATGGTATGAAAAGGACTCCCAATGGTGTTTTATTAGGAACTTCAGCATTTTGGGAAGGTGTGGATCTACCAGGTGATTTATTACAAATTCTTATTATAACAAAACTTCCATTTGACGTACCAACAGAACCGACAATAAGAGCATATTCTGAAATGCTTGAGGTGGCAGGTGATAATTCATTTATTAATTTCGCGGTGCCTGAATCTGTTATTCGATTTAGACAAGGTTTCGGAAGATTAATCCGTACAATGACAGATGCAGGGATATTTATCGTACTTGACGACAGGATAGTCACAAAACGCTACGGAACAAATTTTAGCGAAGCAATTCCGGTTCAGATGCAAGTGTTCACTGATATAAATGAATTGGCGTAAAATACATTATTATTCGCAATTTCCAAAGTTGTACAATAATGGATTAATATCATAAATTTATCTATGTTAACCGTACCTGTTGCGCACAAGAAGTATTCTATTGAGGATTTCAAACAATTCTTAGAACATCCTGTCAGAGTTCGCTTAACCTCTCAAGTTAAAAAATCCATTAATGATTCACATTGTATTTTTACTGATTTACTGAAGAAGAATGTAAAGATCTATGGTGTGAATACCGGTTTTGGAAAATTAAGTCAGGTTTCAATTGATACAAAAGACCAAATGCAGCTGCAATTGAATTTAATTCGAAGTCACGCTGTTGGAATCGGTAAACCAATAGACTTTGGCTTAGTCAGGATAATAATGTTTTTAAAATTATTGACTTATGCAAAAGGTGTGAGTGGAATTCGTAAAGCTGTAGCCAACCAAATTGTTGAATTTATAAATCATGATCTATTACCTGTAATTCCGCGAAAAGGTTCGGTTGGGGCGAGCGGTGATCTTGCTCCAATGGCGCATATGGCTTTAGCCTTAATCGGTGAGGGAGAAGTACATTTTCGAGATCGAATTATTCCAAGTATGCTTGCCTTAAAAGAAATTGGATTGGAACCATTAAAATTGCATCCAAAAGAAGGACTGAGTTTGATCAATGGGACTCAAGTTTCTACTGCATTCGCGGTAAAAGCGTTAAACATAGCTCAAAATTTATTTCTTACTGCAGATATTGTTGGTGCATTATCTGTAGAAACAAGTTTATCATCTCGTCAGGTATTTAAAGCGAGTATCCATAAGTTAAAAGATCATAAAGGGCAACAATTAGTTGCAAAAAATATTTGGGATTTGCTTAAAAGTAGCGAAATAGTTGCATCGCATAATAATTGTGAAAAAGTTCAAGATCCTTATAGTATTCGCTGTATTCCACATATACACGGTGCCAGTCGTGAATTCTATCAAAATTCTAAACAAATAATC
>JAUWFQ010000054.1 GCA_030606865.1 bacterium | reverse complement strand
GCCACGAATGATACAGGAAATGAATATTTAAGAACAATTTTTCTGTTTGGAATAACTTCACCAACAGTTCCCTTTAATTTAAATACTTTTCCCCTAACAATTTCTTTACCATACCAACCGGAACCAGATTCCATTGGTTTTCCTTTTGTCCATTTGAATTCAATATGATCCTGTGGATGCCAGGATTTGTAATTCTTTTCCAAATTAATAAAAAATTCCCATATTTTTTCTGGTGTTGTTTTTATTTCTATTGAGTCAGTTAGGATTATTGGTTTAAATAATTTCATATATCCTCCTTTTTTAAAATTAATTTTCTTTCTCTAATATAATAGTTTTTTATTTTGATAATCAAAATAATTGTAAGTAATAATATTCCAACAATAGCCATTATTATATATGATGACTTTAGCGGTAATTTTATAAAAATGTCATTTTCTATTTTGGGAAAATCCAATAATTCTATAATGTTAATATATTGATAGTTAATCAAAGTCGTAATGGTTGATATGATCATTAAAACGAAAAATGTTATGGAAAATATCCATGTCCAGAATTTTCTATTAATTAATCCATAAATTAATAGAAATACGAGTAAAATACATAAATCATAAAAAAGAAGACCTTTAAAATCAATTAAGAACGTACCAAAAAAAGGAAATATTCCCTTATAGAATAGCATAATATGGAATATCATGATGTAAAGGATATATACCAAAAGTAACAAGTAACCTTTAATTGATATATTTCGAATTCCGGCATCAGAATAGTTTCTATTTCTAAATAATTTCTTAACGTTCTTCTGATTATAAAAAGAAAGTAGCAATCCCGGAATTATAACAATAAATAATAATACAATAAATGCTGAAAAAAAGATTGGATATTTAACATCAATTTCTTTCATTGACAACAATGGTAAAAAAAACATCATAATTGGCAATCCAAATAATATCCAAAACCAAAGACAGCTCTTTGATAATTTCAAAGCCCAGTTTTTTAATTTTAGATGTCCATATCCTATTGTGATAAATATAAATGCAATAAAATAGTAACCGATTATTTGAGCAAAGATTAATCCATATAAAAATGAACCTACTCCAAATCCATCATAATAAAATCTTCCGCCCTCTGATAATAAGTAATAACTGTATATTTATAGGGGTGCAATTCCAAGTGAAAACAAACCAATTGCCAATTGAAGTATGCCGAGGATTTTAATTAATAAACCGGCTTTGTCTCTGCTTAAAAAATCTGTATTCATATCATTTCTAATATCTGTTTCTCTGATTTGGGAAATGCCCTACGGTTAGTATAAGAATAGTAGCCGATTACGGGCTTCATTCCTGTCAAGTTACAAGTAAGTCATGCGTTCGTGCATTATTTTCAAAGTTTTAATAATCTTTTCATATTCAATCCAAGTATCAAGTCTTTGTCTTTACTTGGAATATCAAGATTATTTATTCTATTAATGTTCTTGCGAATATTGTCTTTCGCTCCATAGGGAGTATCCGTGCCGAATAGAATTTTATCTGCTCCAACAAATCTTATTGCATTCATCAATCTTTCAGTTGATGTAAGTTGTAAGGTGGATGTGTCAAAATACAGATTATCATCTTTGAAATCATATTTTATAAATAATTCTAATCCAAATAAATGAGCAACAATCAGTTTTAATTTTGGATGTTCCTTTTTGTAATCAATCAGTTGTCTTACATCATTATCTGAGTACAAATGAATAAATAAAGGTAAATCATTCTTCTCAGTCCATTCAGCAACACTTCTGAAAAAATCTGAGTCAATAGGGTAGGTCTCCCAACATTGATGCAATTTAACTCCTTTAAAATTCCAATCGGCAAGTTTTCTATCAAGATATTCAGAAGTATTTCTTATTCCAGTTGTTATCCAAATAAACTGAATCACCCTATTGTCAGTCTTAGTTTTTAAATCATAAACATATTCATTTCCGGCAGGTATATCTTTAACTTTTCCCGTCAGTTTCATTACGAACTTAGTCATGTAATTAGTTGCTTTTACGACATTTCGTTTTGGAAATATCGTTGCTAAGTTTGGTAAAGAATATTCTGATTTGCTATTTAGTTCTCCAGGTACAAGTACAACTTTGTCTACTCCACTATTGTCAAGTGTTTTTACAATACTCTCTGCTGTTAAAAATTTTCCGCAAGCATGTGAATGTCCATCTATTATCATATCAGTATCTCATTAGCAGTATGTTTTTCTTGCATGACGCCCAACGTTTAGTGTAAGAATAGTAGCCGACTTCGGAGCAATTCCCTGTCACGGTACAGTGAGTTTGAAGCAAGCTACATACCATCAAAAACCAACTATCCCGGCTATTATTTTTACACATTGTTATGCCCAGTTTTATTCTACTATGTATCCTAATTTTTTTAAGAATTCATCAGCTTTTTTATTTGCTTTTCTTGAAATCTCTTTATCAGGTTGTGGCCAGCCGGTATCATCTAAATGAGATGGTGTGAATAAATGACCACAATTCTCATAAATCACAAGCTCGCATTGGTAATTTGAGGCCTTCATCTTATCATGAAATAATTGAGCATATTTTGTGGGAGCTAATCTATCGGTACGACCTTGAAGAATTAAAGTGGGTGGCAATGGCAATCCTTCAATAACATTTTCCAATGGAGACAAATTGTTCGGATCAATGTCTCTTGTACCGAGAAGTGTTTTAAACCAGCCATCATGTTTAGGGTCAGTGTCTAATGCCGGAGACGTAAGAATTAGGGCATTAGGAGCAGAATTTATTTTTTGACTCGATAAAGTGTCAACAAAAATCGCTGCTGAAGTGACTAAGTGTCCCCCAGCAGACCAACCCTCACCAGCGATTCTATTTGGAATAATCCCCAAAGAGTCGGCATTGGTTCGTAACCATAAGAATACATCTTTTGCATCTTTCATTGCCTCAACGGGCGTGATGTCCTTAAAATTTGAAAGTCGATATTGGACGGCAATACCAATCATGCCCTGATTTGAAAAATGTTTTGCCCTGTCAAATGCCCAAGAAGGATTTCCACTAACCCAACCTCCGCCATGAAAAATTACTATAACGGGGCGTTTTTCTGTAACAATAAAATCTTTAGGCTTAAAAATATGTACTTCCAGAATAAAATCATTTTCTGTTTTGTAGATCTTTACTTCATGGTCTTTTCTCGCGTCAAGTACTGATTTCACATATTGCTCAATTTCATTTTTTAAAACTTCTGTTTTGCAAATGGCATTAAATTGATTTACATATTGTTTAGAATTTGCTATACCATTCTTGTCGATATGTTCTTTTAAATATTCAGCAAGCCAAAAATCTTTTAAATATTGGTTGTTAAATATTTCAGGAATAATCTGTAATGTCGTTTCCATTTTCTTGAGGCTGTAATGCTTCAGTGAAGTGTCTTTTTCAACCAAAATCTCAGATTTGTAGTCAATCCATGCTTTAGTATACCTTTTATAACCTGGTAGCTCAATATATTCAGGATTATCTATTTCCGATGATTTGAGATAATCAATGGTATTACGACTCAATTCAACCTTATTATCGGTAAATTGGAAATACCTTTCCGGGTATCGAAGCATTAATGTATTAAATCCAAAATCAATTTCTGCCTTCCATGCCTTAATAAATTCTTTAGAAAATGTTTCATATCTTTTGGAATCTGTAGTAAGATGCTTCAAATAAAGGCCTTTCAAGGAGTCAATGGTAGAAATGTAATCCGTTTGATTTTGCCTATGAAATTGCACCCAATTTTTATTAAAAAATTTATTTATTTCAAGTGATAACGAATTTGGTTCAAGTAAATAAGTATTGGAAGAAATTAACTCGCCGGTATATTCAATCGTCTCAAGACTTTTTCCCGGAATTAAAACATCAAAGCTACTTTCCGGTTTTAGGAATATTGTCCATTCCAAATTAGCATATGAAACATCTAATAATATAGGTCTTTCTATCACTTTGATAAATGTAAACTTACCATCTTCAGTAATCGGGACCGTTTGGCTTCCTATTTTAAGAGTACTTTCAGTAGTATTTATAATTTTTCCACTTATTTGGGACTCTTTAATCTCTTGTGAACAACTTATAAAACTTGTTATAAAAATTAACAGTAAGAAAGAAAGTGTATTTTTCATTATTTATCCTAATTAGTTAGTTTATCTTAAATTGGGCATAACGTAAGTGTATATACATTGTTCTTATCCGCCCAAATTGGTGGTATAAACACAATTGTTTATATTTTCCATATACATTATTATTAATATTTTTTCAATCGGTGGAATCTGTGTAATCTGTGGTTAACTAAACTTCCTCAACTCCAATTTTTCCCCATCAAAAACAGCATATGAAAAAGTCTTAATCCATTCGCCAAGTATAATTAGTGTACCATTACCAATTTTCTCTTCGGTATGTTGGTGGTAATGCCCGGTTAGGAAATAATCAATCCCATTTTCGATTACTGGAGTGGCAACGCGCATTAACTCTTTACGCACTTTTTCATTATGTTCTTCACTATGCTCAAAATGACGGCTGCGGCTTGCCACCCACTCTGCAAAACGATAACCAATTGTTGGGTGCAACCACCGGAATAACCAAATAAAAAATTTGTGGCGCAGTATTGTTTTTACAGTGCGGTAACCACGTTCCCAAGAAAGTAATCCATCGCCATGCGTTAAATGAAATTTTTTACCATTTATTTCGAAATCCATATCGTCTTCATGGATTATCATATTTAACTTGTTTGATAAAAAGTCCATTGTCCAGTAATCATGATTACCGAGCAAATAATGGACTTCTATTCCGGATTTTTGTAATTGGTAAATTTGTGTATATACTTCAAAATACTGTTTTGGAATAACGTATGGATATTCATAATAAAAATCAAAAAGGTCTCCACCAATTATTAATGTACCCCCTGATTTAGAAACAAAATCAAAAAATTGGAACAATTTTTGAATCTTGACGTGTTCATCTTGAGAGGATTTAAGCATTAAGTGGATATCAGAAATGAAATAAATCGGTAGCTGCATAGAAAAATTTACTTTCTTCAAGTAAAAGAGGCAAATAAAATGTTGTATATATCTTGCATGTGACAAAAAATAATTTTAATCTAATCTACTTTACAAGTATCTAATTAATATATGTTATGAATAATTTATTGTGTACAATGAAAAATTTACTAATAGTTTTAGCAATCGTTACGCAAGCCGTTTTCGGTCAATCCTTTGGGCAAAACAAAGTCCAGTATGGAAATTTTGATTGGAAGTTCATCAAATCTCCCCATTTTGATATCTATTATTATACTGAAGATATTGATCTAGCAGAATTCACAGCCGAAGTTGCCGAAAATGCTTACGAACAAATTTCAAAGCATTTCCGGTGGAATTTGAAAAAACCGGTTTCGATTGTAGTATATAACTCACATAAAGATTTTCAGCAGACAAATGTGACTTATAGCTATCTTTCAGAAGGAATTGGTGGATTTACAGAGCTTTTCAAAAACCGCGTTGTAATTCCTTTTGAAGGTTCTTATGAACAATTCCGTCATGTTATCCACCATGAATTAGTACATGCCGTTGTTAACGATATGGTTTACGGTGGAAATGTTCAAAGTGTTGTTTCGGGCGCCCAGTTACTACGATTACCACTTTGGGTAAGCGAAGGTACTTGCGAATATTTATCTTTGAATTGGGATACCAAAGCAGATATGGTTATTAGAGATATGACAGTGAATGATTATATCCCAAGTGTTCGAGAGTTAGAATATTATATGGCGTACAAAGGTGGTCAGTCTGTTATGCGATTTATCGCTGAGAAATATGGAAGAGAAAAAATCGGTGAAATTTATATTGCCATGAAGAAAACACAAAATGCTGAGCGTGGTTTTGAACAAGCCCTAGGAATGGATTTTGAAGATTTGACAGAACAATGGCAAGATTATGTAAAAAAAGAGTATTGGCCGGACATAACAGGACGTGATGCGATTGACGATATAGCCCATCGTTTAACGGACCATGAAAAAATAAAGAATTTTTATAATATCTCTCCTGCAATTTCTCCCGATGGCAGCAAGATAGCAATTCTATCTGACCGTTCTATGCATGCTGATATTTATTTAATAGATGCACATACCGGAAAACAAATTAAAAGAATTGTAAAGGGTAACCGCACCATGCATTTTGAAGAACTCAAATGGTTGCAACCCGGTATTTCGTGGTCGCCAGATAGCCGCAAGATTGTTATAGCTGCTAAAGCCGGTGGCTTGGATGCATTTCACTTGATCGATGTTGAAACGGGTGATTACGAAACGATATCATTCAAAATGGATGGTTTATTTACTGCAGCGTGGCGTCCCGACGGTAAAAAGTTAGCTTTTGTAGGCAATCAAGGCAAAGCAAGTGATATTTATATTTTAGATATTGCTACTGAAGAAATAACAAATTTAACAGATGATATATTTTCCGACTCAGAACCGGTTTGGAATAATAACGGAACAAAGATAACCTTTATTTCTGACCGCGGTGGTTACCTTAATAACATAGAACAAGTTTTACCAGATACATTTAAAATGTATAAATATGATTACTCGCAAACTGATATTTATACTATAGATGCACTGACAAAAAATATTACTCGTCTCACTGATACGGAATATAGTGAAAATTATCCTGTTTGGGCGCATAACTATAATTTACTTTTATACACTGCGGATGAAAATGGTGTTTGGAATATTCATGTACTTGATCTTGATACTAATGAAACACGTACAATAACAAATATCTTAACCGGCATACAGCAATTAAGTCTTTCAAGAGATGATAAAACATTGATTTTCAGTGGTTATGATAAGCGTGGTTGGGATATTTTTAGTTTGACAAATCCTCTTGAACTTGATGATAAAGAAATTCCAATAACTAACTTTTTAACCAACAAAAAAACAGCGGATGAATCATTTACGGATTTACGTCGTGATAAAATTCGCGAAAAACAGCAAGAAACCAGTGAAGTAGGTGATTATTCATATATCATTTTTAGCCCGAACTATGAACGCTATAATAAAGTTTTAACTGACTCAGAAACTTCCGAATTTGACTCGGTGGATACCGGTCGGCAAATTTCCGATTACACTCCACAAGTTTATAAAACTCATTTTACATTAGATCTTGTAAGTGGTAATATGGCTTTTGACAATATATTCGGTGCACAAGGAATGACTTATTTCGCTTGGAGCGATGTTCTTGGCGACCACCGGATATATGTAGGAACTGAAATGCAGTTAACTCTTGAAAACAGTGATTATTTATTATCATATGCCTACTTAAAGAATCGTACTGATTTCTATTTTACCGCATCTCAATCAGCCGATTTTTACTCAACCGGATATTACGGAGTTGCCAGACTGCGCCGCTATGGAATTGGAACCTACGTTTCAAGACCGTTTAACCGTTTTAACAGGATTGATGTCGGATTATCGTTATACCGCCTTTCCTATAACGAGTGGGTACAGGATTTGTACACCGGAAAATATATTGATATAAGTTCAGCAAAGTTAAATACAGTGTTGCCTTCGATTGGTTGGGTAATGGATAATGTATCTTGGGGCTATACAGGTCCGGTCGATGGTTTTCGGCAGGAGGTCAGCTTTACCGGAAGTCCATCAATGGGAGATAATGGCATTCAATTTGGCACCTTACAATTAGATGGACGTAAATATTTTCGCATAGGGCGATATTACACATTCGCTGCACGTGTTATGTTGGGAACAAGTTTTGGCAGAGATGCACAAAAATTCTTTCTTGGCGGATTACCTGTTTGGTTATTTGGACGCGGTGAAACGAACGGTACAAAGGATACCTCACAATTTCCTTATGAGATATTATCATCAGGTGACAGAGATTTACTCAAGGATATTTATTTTACCAAATACGCTATGCCGATTAGAGGAGCACGCTACGCCGAAAGAACCGGAACAAATGTTGCAATGGCAAACTTTGAATTTAGATTTCCGTTCATTCAGTATTTATCATTAGGTTTTCCGTTAAAAGTTATCTTTGGAAATATACAAGGTCATGCTTTTTTAGATGTTGGTGCAGCTTGGGATGATAGAAATGAATTTTCTAGCCATTCAGTACTTACAGATAAATATGGAGATCTTCCAGATTACGCAAGCCCTATAATCAGTTCTTTTGGCTTGGGTATGAAAATTAATTTAGGATATTTTTTAGTCCGGTTTGATACAGCTTGGGACTACACACCTGGTCATAGAACATCTAGGCCACAATATTACATTTCTCTCGGTCCTGACTGGTAATCAATAAGTGGATTAATATACATTACTAAATGAAAAAATTAGGGAGTGTTGTAGTATTTCTATGTTCTAATTGCGGAACCGATTATCCTAAGTGGCTTGGTCAATGTCCGAACTGCAATGAATGGGGTACACTCAGCGAATATAAAGTACCAAAGGGCAAGCGTAGGTCTATAAATAAAACCCCGGCTGAATCTACTCTTTTAAAAGATGTATTACAAAGCGGTCAAAAAAAACGGATATCAACTCGCATTACTGAAGTTGACAGAGTATTAGGAGGCGGTATGTTGCCGGGATCATTGATATTGTTGGGGGGCAATCCCGGAATAGGTAAATCAACATTAGCGCTACAGATGCTTGGTAAAGTAAAGAAGCCATCCTTATATATTTCGGCGGAAGAGAGCGCGGATCAAATCGCTATGCGAGCAAAACGTTTGCGAATATCCTCAAGCGAAATGCAGCTTTCCGGTGAGAATAACGTAGAAGATATTTTAGAACAAATCGTTTTACTCAAACCGGAAGTTGTAATAATTGATTCAATACAAACGGTATATAGTGATTCTATCGATTCTCTTCCTGGTTCGGTAAGCCAAATTAGAGAGTCAGGACAGCAATTATTACAACTTTGCAAGGAACGTGGAGTAACTATAATTTTAATAGGTCATGTAACCAAGGAAGGCATCATAGCTGGACCGCGCATGTTGGAGCATATGGTTGATACTGTGTTATATCTCGAAGGAGATGACAGATATGATCATCGTATTTTGCGCGCAGTAAAAAATCGGTTTGGTGCAACCAATGAAGTTGGAATATTTCAAATGCAATCGCAGGGACTTATTGAGGTGGAAAATCCTTCCGAGTTATTTTTAGCTGAACGATCTGTAGATGTAGCAGGTACAGCTATATTTCCATCAATAGAAGGAACTCGTCCTATTTTAGTAGAAGTACAAGCATTAGTATCAAATGCAAGTTTTGGTACTCCTCAGCGCAATGTAAATGGATTTGATTTACGTCGATTATCGATGCTTCTAGCGGTATTGGAAAGACGTTTAAAGCTACCGATGGGCACAAGAGATACTTTTGTTAATTTAGTCGGTGGTTTACGCATTGATGATCCTGCCGCTGATTTAGCAGTAATCGGAGCTATTGCTTCCAGCGCTCTGGATAAACCAATTCCTCAAGATATGATATTAATTGGTGAAGTTGGTTTAGCTGGCGAGGTAAGATCGGTAAGTCAATTAGAAAAAAGACTTATAGAATCACAGACTTTGGGATTTAAATCAGCGATTGTACCAAAATTTGGTTTTAAAAAGGCTAGCCAAACACCTAATAATATGAAATACTATCAAGTTGATTCGGTTAAAAAAGTCTTTGAATTAATATTTCCATAATATTAATGAATTTTAATGTACTAAAAAAAGATGTCAATAGTTCAGCACGAACCGGGATTATTAAAACTGATCACGGCGAAATTCAAACCCCCATTTTTATACCGATAGGTACACACGGCGCGGTGAAAACAGTAACTCCGGCTGAATTAAAATCTGTAAAAACACAAATTATTCTTGGTAATACTTATCACTTATACTTACGCCCGGGAACTGAGTTAATCAATGCCGCAGGTGGATTGCATAATTTTATGGGGTGGGATTTACCGATCTTAACTGATAGCGGTGGTTTCCAAGTGTTTTCCTTGGCGCGGTTGAACAAAATCACTGATGAAGGCGTTGAATTTCAATCTCACTTAGATGGTAGTAGACATTTTCTAACACCCGAAAAATCTATGGAGATACAACGGAATTTAGGTGCTGATATTATTATGGCATTCGATGAATGTCCTCCCGGAGATGCAGATATTGTCACCATTGGAAATGCTGTTAAGCGAACTAAAATTTGGATTGATAAATGTCAACGATATTTGGGAGAAAATCCATCTGTTTATAATTGGAAGCAGACAATGTTTCCGATAGTGCAAGGTGGAGTATTTCCTGAACTTAGGAAACTAAGTGCTGAAGAAATGATTCCTTTTGCAAAATGTGGGATAGCAATTGGTGGATTGGCAGTAGGTGAAGAAAAATCTGCAATGTTTAAAATGATTGAATTGATGGATGAATTGTTACCAAAAGATCAGCCGCGTTATTTAATGGGAGTTGGAACTCCAACAGATTTAATTCAGGCTGTTCGCCGTGGAGTGGATATGTTTGATTGTGTAATTCCAACACGTAATGGCAGAAACGGTCAATTGTTCACAAGCTTTGGCAAAGTTAATATCCGTAATAAAAAATATAAATTTGATTTTAACCAAATTGATGGGAATTGCAATTGTGAAACATGTTCAAATTTTACAAGATCATATATTCGTCATCTCTTTAATATCAACGAAGTATTAGGGTTGCGTTTGGCAACAATTCATAATCTGCATTATTATTTAAATTTAATGGAATTGATGCGATCTCATATACAAGAGGGAGATTTTCAAAATTGGTCGCAAAACTATTTAAACAATCTTACAAAGGATTCATAATGCCAAAAATTAAAGTTATACAAGTCGATTCATATATTTATCGGAATACCGATACAGGTCCAGTGTATCTTATGTTAAAACGCAGTTCAGGTAAATACTATGAACACCTATGGCAGGGAGTTGCCGGTAAAATTGAAAAAGGTGAAACAGCCTGGCAAGCAGTAGTTCGGGAGTTGGAAGAAGAAACTGGTAAAATACCTGTAAAAATGTTTGCCGCAGATCACATCGCAAGTTTTTACGATGCGAGAAAAGATCGCATACAAATGGTTCCTATCTTTGGTATTGAAGTAGAAAATTCTGAAGTACAATTATCAGAAGAGCATTCAGAGTATAAATGGGTATCATTTGAAGATGCTTTAACTTTACTTACCTGGAAAGGACAAAAAGAAGGTTTACGAACCGTTCGTGATGAAATAATTAGCGGCGATGATCGTACTAAATGGTCGGAAATTAATTTACAATAAAGTGGAAATATGTTAGAAATTGGAACAAAAGCACCGGATTTTATACTGCCGGATATAAATGAAAATTTGGTCTATTTAAAAGACATTGAGGAAATGTAATAATGTTAAGGTGTTAACGTATTCGAGTGTTAACTGTGAATGCATGAACACCTTAACACTTGAACACGTTATCCTTATTTAGTTAATCCCAATTCTTTAATTTTTCGAGATAAATTAGGTTGTTGCATACCAAGTTTTTTTGCAATCAAACTCACATTCCAATGATTTTCTTTTAATTGTTGTTGTAAGAATTGTCGTTCAAAATTGGCTTTTATTTCTTTGTAGGTTTTACCTTCAGTTGTATTGATATCATGTTCGGCGGATGATTTATCTAACATGAGATGCGGTGCAATATTGTCTTTAGTGATAAAATCATTTGTAACAAGAATACAAAGTCTTTCAACGATATTTTTTAACTCTCTGACATTGCCGGGTAAAGAATATTGTGATAGATTATCCATTGCCGAAGGTAGCATAGTTTTTTTCTGTGTTTTGAATTCTTTTGAATAATATTCAAGGAAATATTCAGTTAAAATTTCGATATCACCATCCCGCTCCCGTAAAGGTGGAATTGATATTGGTACGACGTTAAGTCTATAAAATAAATCATTACGGAAGGTTCCTTTTTGGATCATTTCTTCCAAGTTTTTGTGGGTTGCTGCAATTAATCGCACATCAATATTGATTGTATTATTCCCGCCGACTCTTTCGAAAGTACCTTCCTGTAT
>JAUWFQ010000169.1 GCA_030606865.1 bacterium | reverse complement strand
CCAAAGACTCCAAACTAAAACAGTCTGCTCAAAAAGCATAGATTTAATAATATTTGGAGGCGTGGCATTCACCTATGCCCCGATAAATCGGGGACTACGGTGGACAGGGAGCGGTTGAATGCATCCCGACACTGAAAGTCGGGACAAGGGTTAATGCCTTTCAGAGATTTGAATTTTAAAATATATAAAGTTTTGTTTATTGATATTTGAAAAATAAGTAATTAGGAGGCGTGGCAGAGCGGTTGAATGCACCGGTCTTGAAAACCGGCAAGGGTTAACGCCCTTCAGAGGTTCGAATCCTCTCGCCTCCGCGATAAATTCTCAAAAGAGTCATATTTGAAAAATGGAGAGGTATCCGAGTGGCTTAAGGAGCCACGCATAGTGCGGGGTGTGCTGTTATAAAAGAATAGATTTAACATTGGAGAGGTGGGTGAGTGGCTGAAACCGCACGCTTGGAAAGCGTGTGTGCAGCAATGTACCGCGGGTTCGAATCCCGCCCTCTCCGCCATCCTGCGCTGAAGCTTCGGATGGCAGGCCCTCCGGCTTATAACCTTTCGAAGTCACGATGTGTCGGGATGTAGATATGCGGATGGCAGGCTCAACTGAACAAAATATTTTAAGATAATTACTAAGGATTAATAAGTTTATGTACTATGTTTACTTTTTAGAAAATAAAGCAAAGAGTTATCTTTATGTTGGTTCAACGACTAGCTTGAAAAAAAGATTTGTAGAACATAATAATGGAAAAAACCAATCGACTAAATCGTATATTCCTTTGATTTTATCTGCGTATATAGCAGTACCAACTGAAAAACAAGCAAGATCTTTGGAAAAATATTTAAAAACAGGATCCGGAAAAGCAATATTGAAGAAGCGTATTTTACAAAATGAAGCTTCAGCGTAGTTTTGCCCGCCCTCTCCGCAGTCTTTTGTTAAAAATTAAATAACTATATCATCAATTTGAGATAGATATTGTTGTATAGCATTACTATCTTCTTCCTATATTATTTAAACAATTGATTTATTATACTATGAAATATAAAAAACTAAGAGTTCGATTTGCACCGAGTCCGACCGGACAACTTCATTTGGGTGGAGCACGAACAGCGTTATTTAATTGGCTGTTCGCTAGAAAACATGGTGGGAAATTCCTTATAAGGATTGAAGATACCGATAAACTGCGTTCAAAACAGGAATTTACCGATCAAATTTGTGATTCACTAAAATGGCTTGGTTTGGATTGGGATGAAGAAATCGTATACCAATCTACTCGCATTGATTTATACAAAAGTGCCATAGAGAAATTATTGGAAAAAGGGAATGCGTATCGTTGTTTCTGTTCAAAAGAAAAAATTGCTGAAGAACGAAAACAAGCAGAAATATCAGGAAGCGGATATTATTATTCCGGCACTTGTCGTAATCTTGACGAGAAATTAGTCCAAGCAAATATTAAAAATGGTCAACCGTTTTCCATGCGAATTTCAGTGCCGGAAGGTTATACAGAATTTGATGACAAGATCTATGGAAACATTAGAGTCAATAATAAAGAAATTGATGATTTTATCATCGCCAGGACCGATGGAAACCCCGTTTATAATTTAGTGGTTGCAATTGATGATAACGATATGAAAATAACTAATATTATACGTGGTGAAGATCATATATCTAATACAGCAAAACAGCTTTTAATTTATAAAGCATTAAATTATCCGATCCCTGAATTCGCTCATCTTCCAATGATATTAGGTCCGGATAAAAAAAGGTTAAGTAAACGCCATGGAGCAACCGGAGTTCAAGAATATCGTGATCAGGGATATTTGGCAAGTGCTCTAATTAATTATCTAGCATTACTTGGGTGGAATCCGGGAACTGAGCAGGAAATATTTCCCCCTGATGAATTAATAAAACAATTTTCTATAGAAAGAGTTCAGAAAAAAAGTGCCGTATTTGATGAAAGAAAATTACAGTGGATGAGCGGACAGCATATTTATAAAAAATCAGCATCAGAGATATTAAATAGTATACGTTTTAACGATCCTGACTGGCGAAAATCTGATGACGAACACTATGTGCTCAAAGTAATCGAGTTAATGAAGGAAAGAGTAAAATCCTTGCGAGATATGCAAGAAATGACAGGAATGTTTTTCGACGATCCGCTAGAATATGATGAAAAAGCCCTAAGGAAAAAATGGAAAGACAATACAATTAACGATTTGATTGCGAAATTTGAACGATCATTAGAAAAAATTGAATTGTGGGATGCGGAACAATTAGAAATCGTTTTGCGAAATCTTGCGGAACGTGAAGATATCTCTGCCGGGAAAATAATCCACCCAACACGATTAGCATTAAGTGGTACTGGGTCGGGCCCATCACTTTTTGACATGATGGTGTTGCTTGGAAAAGAAACCTGTCTCAGAAGATTACAAAAAGCGAATAAAATTCTACCGTATTGATCACGAAAAGACGTTGGTAATTTATACTTTCAATTCTTAATTTTTAACCCACTCTTGATAAAGTAATGATGGGGAGTCGTCCAATGGTAAGACTCAGGATTCTGGTTCCTGCTATCGGGGTTCAAATCCCTGCTCCCCAGCTTTGACAATAATTCTGTTAATTGTAAATAGGAGGACCTATGTCTTATAAAATACGAAAGTTGAATTATTATTACGCAATAACTCAAGATAAACCCGGAGAAGCACATAAAATTCTTTCAATTTTAGCTGATGTTGGTGTAAATCAACTCGCATTCAATACGATGCAAATGGGTCCCGAAAGAGCCCAAATAACACTATTCCCTGAAGATGAATCCTTGCTTTTAAATGTTGCTAAAAAAGCTGGATTAAATTTAGATGGACCATATAATGCAATATTAGTGCAAGGTACTGATGAGATGGGTGCTTTAGTTAAGGTTCACGAAAAACTCCATAATGCGAATATCAATATAGCGTCGTCAACGGCTATTGCAGACGGAAGCGGTAGTTATGGATATTTAATTTATGTACGACCGGATGACTACGACAAAGCAGCAAACGCCTTGTCAATATAATGAAAAAAATGCACAATCTAACAAGTTTGCCAGCTGAATTTATAGATGATCCTAAATTCGAGAGAATGTTACGCACTAAGTACTTGGGTGCTGCAGCCGGTAGTGAAAAACTATTCATAAATATAGACTATGTAAAGCCCGGAGGAAAGAGTGTAAAATATCATTCACATTCTCATCAGGAAGAGTTCTTTGCCATT
>JAUWFQ010000063.1 GCA_030606865.1 bacterium | reverse complement strand
GAAGAATCTTTGAAAATCGCTAAACAGCGGGCAGAAGTATTTAATTTACCAATTAAATTTTATCACGCTGATGCAGAAAACTTATCAAAAACCGTTCCAGTTGAAAGGTATGATTTGGTCTATTCATTTGGAGTAATACACCACACTCCTCATCCTGAAAAAGCAATTTTCGAAGTTAAAAAATATATGGACAAAAACAGCGTTTTCAAAATAATGGTTTATAATAGAAATTCATATAAAACCTGGTGGATAATATTAAAATATGGTAAAGGTCAATTTTGGAAAAAAGATCAACTAATAGCTAAATATTCTGAAGCGCAGACTGGTAGCCCGGTAACATATTCCTACACTAAAAAGTCTATTCACACTTTTCTAAAAGGATTCTCTATTAACGATATGTTCTTTGATCATATTTTCCCTTATTCAATTCCAGAATACAAAAGATATGAATATAAGAAAGTGTGGTACTTTCGAATTCTGCCAAAGCCTATATATCGATGGATGGAAAAAACTTGGGGTTGGCATCTTTGCGTCACTGCCAAATTAAAATAAAGACAATTTTAATTTATTAAATCTATATGCTGATTGCTAGAATTACAGGCGGAATAGGTAACCAATTATTTCAATATGCTTTTGTACGTTCTCTTTCTAAAAAATTAAACCAAAAATTTAAATTAGATCTATCCTGGTACCGCGACTATAATAAATTTGAGAAAACAAACGATCCTAATGCCGCTACTAAGAGAGAATATTTACTAGACAAGTTCAACATTAAAGAGAATCTACTAAATCCTGTTTACTTGAGCATATCATATAGATTAAACAATTCTCCAATTCTTAATAAAATAATAGAATATCCACCATTAAGATATTTTTCTTACAGCATTGTAGCCGAATCGGATTTCAATATAAATAAAATCCAAGGTTTGCATAATATTTACCTCACAGGATTCTGGCAAAATAGTGATTTGATTGAAGAATTCAGCGGTGTGATTAAAGAAGAATTCGCTTTAAAAAACAAATTATCAGAAGAAAGTAAAATTCTATTAGAAAAAATTGAATCTACCAACAGCGTTGCTGTTCATATTAGACGAGGCGACTTGCTTAGCCGACCTGTTGCTGTAGCAGAACAACCTTCAAGTTCCGAACAGTATTATTATAATGCTATTAATAAAATAAAAGAAAAAGTAGAAAACCCGGAAATATTTATTTTTTCTGATGATATTAATTGGGTTAAGAATAATCATAAATTTGATATTCCGACTACTTATATTGACAATGAAGGTCCAGATTTTGAACACTTTAAACTAATGTGCAATTGTAAACATCAAATAATTGCTAATAGTACTTTCAGCTGGTGGGCAGCTTGGTTAAATAATTATCAAGAAAAAATTGTCATATCACCAAAATGGTGGTATCGAGACCCTATTAAAAACGAATCAATAATTCGCATACCTCAGAATTGGATAGTATTGGAAAATATAGAAAATTAATTAATACAAAAGTAGGTGAGAATATTTATGAAAGAAAGATTATCAGTATTTGGATTAGGTAAGCTAGGATGTACCATGCTAGCTTGTTTTGCATCAAAGGGCTGGCAGATCATTGGTATGGATATAAATAAACTTTCTGTAGATACTGTCAACAAAGGTGAATCTCCGATTTACGAACCGGGAGTAGAAGAACTAATAAGTAAATATAAAAATAATATTTCTGCTACAACCGATACTGAATATGCTGTGATGAATTCCGATGTCAGTTTTGTTATAGTTCCTACACCAAGTACTAAAGATGGTACTTTTTCTACTGATTTTGTAGAAGCCGTAGCAGCAGAAATTGGTAGTATTTTACGCTCCAAAGATTCTTATCATACGGTAGTTATCACCAGTACGGTTTTACCGGGAGATATGAAGTTAATCCAAGATCTTTTAGAAAGAACTTCCGGGAAAAAGTGTTCCGAAGGTTTTGGATTATGTTACAATCCTGATTTTATCGCACTCGGCAGCGTTGTGCGAGATTTTTTAAATCCCGAAATAATTTTGATCGGAGAATCCGATAAAAAAGCCGGTAACACATTAGAAAATATTCATCGCAATCTGATAAACAATAATCCGAATATATATAGAATGAATTTTTATAATGCGGAATTAACAAAAATTGCTTTGAATTCATATTGCACTCTGAAAATAACATTCGCCAACACCTTAGCAGAAATTTGCGAAAATATGCCCGGTGGAAATGTTGATCAGGTTACAGACGCTCTCGGTGATGATCCTCGAATCGGTAGAAAATATCTGAAAGGCGGTTTAAGTTATGGAGGACCGTGCTTCCCAAGAGATAATCGTGCTTTTGCAAAATCAGCTGAAAAATTTGGCTGTACTACTCCTTTAGCAGTGAGAACAGACCAAATTAATGACTACCATCGCAATGAGCGAATTCCTAATAAGTTATTAAATTTGATGAAAAAACATAAGACAAAGAAATTATCCATTCTTGGATTGACCTATAAAATTGATACACAATTAGTAGAAGAATCTGCTGCAATATCAATTATCAATGCATTGATAAAAGAAGATGTTCAGTTATCTATTTACGACCCGGCAGGAATGGAAGAAGCAAAAAAAGAAATTAACGATTTTGATAAAATACATTTTGCTAATTCAACAAAAGAGTGCCTCTCGGGAGCCAAAGTATGTTTTATTGCAACGCCATGGAAAGAGTTTATATCTTTATCAAAACAAGATTTCTTGAATGCAATGTCTAATAATCCAATAATCATTGATGGTTGGAATTTGTATTCATTTGAAAATGATAACGATATCAAATATATTCGAATTGGGAAAGAAAGTTGAAATATTGTCGAGACTTTATTATTTCAATAAAATCAAGCGAGTGTTATAATAAGGGTGATTACGAATTCTTTTATGATATTGTCGGCCAATTGATGCAAAAGCTCGGATACAAAACGTAGCTCGACAAATCATTAATATGATATCAGCAGTTAAAGAAACTACAAATAAAACATTACGCATTGGTATTATGTGCAATGGTCTAAATTTTCCCGCATGGGAGGCTGAAACAATACGTCATCTAATAAATACTAAAAGTGTTTCATTAGAACTGCTTATCTGTGATGCGGATAGAATTGAACCAATTTGGAACAATAATATTAATTTGGACCTCCAACAGCAAAATATTATTAAAAAAGTTCTGCGGCGGATATTTAGAATTTATCGACAATTTTTACGATTCCTCAAAACACCACTTTGGCATCGATATCAACGGTTTGTAAACAATTTCTTCCCAGCTGACTGCGATAGACAAGTATCAATGAATAATGAATTAATTAATGTCGATATGATATTTTGCCGAATATATAAAAAGGGGGAATATTCTCAATATTTTACAGAATCCGATATTGATAAAATTAAATCGTACAATCTTGATATGATATTACGGTTTGGATTTAATATAATTCGAGGTAAAATACTAAAAGTACCAACTTATGGCGTTTGGTCATTTCATCATGGAGATTATCTTAAATATCGTGGTGGACCACCCGGTTTTTGGGAAATATACAATGAAGATCAATGGAGCGGAGCGATTCTCCAAAAATTGACAGATAAACTTGATGATGGTATTGTACTATATAAATCGCAATTCAAAACTAATTTCTCATCGTATAAAAAAAATGAATGTAATTTATTCTGGGGAACCATCACGTGGCCTTCTATCGTATGTAGAAATATATTATCTGTTAAAGATGAAAGTATATTTATTAAATCTGCAACAAGCACTGCTCCGATATATACTGCTCCTAATAATTTACAGACAATGAAATATTTTTATATAATTATTAAACATAAAATAAAATCTATTTTCAAGAAAAACTCTGACAATAAACGTGAATTGTGGGCAATTGGAATTATTAATAATCCTGTTAAGAATTTGATTAATTCGTTGACACCTCCTGAAATAAAATGGCTTGAGCCACCTTCTAACCGATTTTATGCCGATCCGTTTCTTATTAATAAGGGTGACACCTCTTACATTTTTTTCGAAGATTATTCCTATGAAGAAAAAAAAGGAAGAATTTCTTATTTGGAAACAAAGGACTTCAAAACTTTTTCCGATGCAAAACCAATAATTGATACCGCGTTTCACTTGTCATATCCATTCATGTTGGAATGTGAAGGTAAATATTATTGTATTCCTGAACAGCAATCTACCGGGGAAGTTGCACTGTACGAAGCTAAATCCTTCCCGGATTATTGGATAAAAAAAACAACTTTATTAAAGGATTTTCCAGGAATAGATCCAACTATTATTAGGTATAATGATTTATGGTGGATGTTTATAGCTAACCAGAAAGACAACGGTTCAAGTAAGTTATATTTATTCTATTCTGAGAGTTTGGATGGACCTTGGGTATCACATAAAAAAAATCCGGTAAAAATATTCCTAAAAATGACAAGACCTGCCGGAGCAATATTTGAACATGAAGGGAAACTAATCCGCCCCGCTCAAAACTGTACCAAATCTTATGGCGGTAGTACTATTTTTTATGAAATTGTAAACTTATCAATTAATGATTTTAAAGAAGTCTTTATTGGTGAATTATTGCCAAATATAACAAGTCAATATCCAGATGGTCTTCATCACATTATACCAAATAATAATATCACAATCATTGATGGTAAAAGATTAGTATAGTTGTTGAATTACTCATTTAAAAATAAAATAGTAATTATCGCAGATAGAAGCCATAGTATAGGTAAAACAATAGCTAAACGATTTCCCATAAAGAAGGATGCTTTCTAATGTTAGCATTTCGAACAAAATTAGAATTGGAGAAGACTGTTGAATTAATAAAAAGCAATTATTTGTTAACAATGAAATTTTATAAGAGTATATAATATACTTCCTTAACTCAATAATTAACCTTATACTTTATTTTAGAAATATAGACTTAATTAATATTTTAAAATGATAATTACACGAACTCCTTTTAGAATGACATTGGGCGGTGGTGGCACCGATTTACCATCGTACTATGAAAAACATGGCGGCTTTATCTTCAGTTTCGCTTTGAACAAATATATGTTTATTACGGTCAAAAGACCGTTTGCCGACCGTCTGATTCGTTTAAAATATAATATTTCCGAGACCGTTGAAAAACTTTCAGAGCTTAAACATGATATTGCACGAGAATGTCTTACTAAACTAAATATTACCGACTCTATTGATGTTGTATCAATGGCGGATATTCCAGCCGGAAGCGGTTTAGGAAGTTCAAGCAGTTATGCTGTTGGTTTGTTAAACGCACTACACACAATGAAACGCGAATATATTCCATTACATGATTTAGCTGAAGAAGCATGCGATATAGAAATGTATCGGTTAAAAAAACCGATGGGTAAACAAGATCAATATCTCGCTACATTTGGTGGATTTTCAGTACTGGAAATTAATACAAAAGGAAACGTAAAAGTTCGACGAGCAAAAATATCTGATTCAACAATCCAGGGGTTAAATCGAAATTTACTTTCATTTTATACAGGAGTACAGCGTAAAAATGTTGGAATTTTGGCTCATCAAAGTAAATCGACAGAAAAAAAGGATAAACAAGTTTTAGAATCTCTTCATTATATAAAAGAATCCGGTTATAAAATATTAGATATTGTCGAAAGTGGGAACATTACAGAACTTGGGCATATGTTTGATGAGCATTGGAAGCACAAAAAACGTCTTGCTAAAGGTATCACCAATCCACATTTTGATAAAATATATGATACTGCAAAAAAGAATGGAGCATTAGGAGGCAAAATTACTGGAGCAGGTGGCGGAGGATTTTTCCTATTTTACTGTGAAGAGAGCCAGAGCAAACTTCGTAAAGCGATGAAAGATGCAGGTCTGAAAGAAATGCGTTTTGATTTTGACTATGAAGGAACAAAAGTCCTTGTAAATTTTATGGATTATACACTTGCCGGCAACTGAATATAAACAAAAGGCAGTATTTTTTGATCGCGATGGTGTATTAAACCATTTAGTAAACAGAAAGGGGGCATTGTATTCTCCACAAAAATTTGAATATTTCCATATTATTGATGAAGCAAAAGGAGTTGTTAGTCTTGTACATGAAATGGGATTTCTTGCTATCGTAGTATCGAATCAACCTGATATATCACGTGGTAAACTTAAACAATCTGAGTTAGATAAAATGACTAATATGTTATTTGAAAAACTTAGCATAGATGACGCTTTTTATTGCACGCACGATGATAATAATGACACTGGTTGCCGTAAACCCGCACCAGGATTATTTTATATGGCACAAGAGAAATATAATATTGATTTTAACAAATCATTTATGATTGGTGATACTTGGAAAGATGTTGAAGCAGCGAAGAACGCCGATATTTCAATGATTTTACTTAATAAAGATTATAATCAAGATTTGGAGAATGTTATTAGAGTAAAAAGCTTGCCGGAGATTGTTTCTTTGATTAATAATGGAATTAAATAAATGAATTATATAGATAAATATTTAGACGAAGCACATAGAATAATAGATTCAGTCGATAAAAACACCGTTAATAAAATTATTGGCTTTTTAATTACTGTTAGAGAAAATAGCGGAAGATTATTCATATTAGGCGTTGGTGGTGGTGCAGGGAATGCATCACATGCGGTAAATGATTTTAGAAAAATATGTGGAATTGAAGCATATACTCCAACTGATAATGTATCTGAACTAACAGCCCGCGTGAACGATGATGGTTGGGGAACCGCCTACGTTAATTGGTTGAAAATCAGCAAACTGAATAAAAATGATATGATCTTTGTATTTTCCGTTGGTGGTGGAAATGCAGAAAAAGATATAAGTTTGAACATAATCAAATCATTACAATTGGCTAAAGACGTTGGAGCAAAAGTCTGCGGGGTGGTTGGGCGAGATGGTGGCTATACCGCGCAAGTCGCTGATGCGTGCGTAATTATACCGTCATTCAACAGTGAAACAATCACACCTCAAACAGAAGGTTTTCAAGCAGTAATTTGGCATTTAATTGTATCACATCCCAAACTTCAAAAATTTGAGATGAAGTGGGAAAGTGTTAAATAAAGGAGAATTATAATGGCTATATTTTTAGACACCGGTAAAATAGACGTAATAAAAAAATATCATTCTATGGGTATAATTCGCGGGGTAACAACAAATCCAACTATTATGGTTCAAGACGGAATTACAGGTGGAATGGATGGAATAAAAAAGCAATCGATAAAAATTGCAAATTTGATTCATCCTTATCCCCTATCGGTTGAAGTAACAAATAATGATCCCAAAGATATGATAAGACAGGCAATTGAATTCTCTAAATGGGCTGATAATATTAATGTCAAGATTACAATCCACGGACCAAATGGTGAATTAGATAACCTGCAAGTAATTCATGCACTCGAGACAAAACACAATATAAGAATTAACGCAACAGCGATGATGAGTGCTCAGCAATGCTTTTTAGCCGCGATGGCTGGTGCAACTTATGTTTCAATTTTTGGTGGGAGAGTTAATAATATGGGTTATGACACAAGAGATGAAATCGCACGATTGCGACAACTTCTTGATGATTTTGAGCTACCCTCCAAAATCATTGTAGGGTCTACCAGAGAAGTAGTAAATATCATAGAATGGTTAGAAGCTGGCGCACACATCGTTACCGTCATTCCAAAATTTATTGACGGAATGATTGTACACCCCTACTCTAAAGAAACCGTACAAATGTTCCTCAAAGATGGTGCCACTTTCGAGAAATCTAAATAAACCAATAATAGCGCGTTGTAAATGCAATCATCAAAAGATTACCTTATAAAATATTTAAACACTTATAATTCTCTAATTAACGATTCAGCAGTTATAGATGACTTAATTCAAATTAAATCGTCATTTCAGAACATATCAAAAGAAGGTGGAAAAATTATCTTTGCAGGTAATGGCGGTAGTGCTGCGATGGCAAGCCACGTGGCAGTAGATATAACAAAAAATGCCGGTATCAGAGCTGTTACATTTAACGAATATGATTTAATAACGACTTTAGCAAACGACTATGGTTATGAAAATTGGATATCCAAAGCAATTGAATTTTATCATAATCCTAATGATATTATTGTATTAATTAGCGCAAGCGGTCAATCATTAAATGTTGTAAATGCTGCTACCAAATCAAAAGAATTAGGATTGCAAGTAATCACATTTTCAGGATTTTCTCCACAAAATCCACTGCGTAAGCAAGGAAATATGAATCTTTGGGTTGATTCCAAAATTTACAATATAGTTGAGATGACTCATCATATTTGGTTACTTGCTATCGTTGATATGATTATCAGTCAAACTGAATAGTCCAATCATTTACATATAATTATTAATTCCATTATTCTAATTTATATTGACTAAGGTAAACACACCGAAAATAGACGATAGTTTATTATATCGTCGTCAATATTTTTTTGGTTCTAATTTTATTGAAAAGTTTCCGAATTGGAACAAAAAAGAGATTGGTTACAATACCTTTTTAACTTTTCATCCTGATCTTGAATTTGCCTCAGCAAAGAAAAATAATATTGAACTCTTTTTATTAGGATTTTTCTTTGATCCAAATAATCCAAATTTTACAAATTTAGAGATCCTCAAAAATATTCTACTCCATAATACTAATTTTAAGGATATTATTAAAGCGACTTATACCTTGGCTGGAAGGTGGGCGCTAATTTATTCTGATGATAAAAACAAATTTGTCTTTAACGATCCCGCAGGTTTACGGCAAATATTTTATAGTATGTATAATGATTCTGTTTGGTGTGCAGCGCAGCCACATACCTTGGCAAATGAATTAAATTGTGATTTAGATGATGACCCTAACATACAAGAATACATCAATTCAAAACTTTATTTATTAGAGGAAAGAAGTTGGATTGGGGACGGCTCACCTTATAAAAACATATTTCATTTATTACCCAATCATTATCTTGATCTTAACGAGGGTAAAGTTATTAGATATTGGCCAGATGAAACACGGATTGAGTTGTCCGTTGAGGAAGCGGCAAAAAAAAGTATAGAATTACTGCAAAACATCTTTGAGGCAGCTCTAAATCGTTATGAAATTGCACAAACTGTAACGGCAGGGTGGGATACTAGACTGTTATTAGCTACCAGTAAATATCGTCGAGAAAATATATATTATTTTATTCAAAAATTTGATTCTTTAACTGATGATAGCACAGATATTAAAATCTCGCGAGAACTACTATCAAAATTAGGATTAGACTTACACGTTATTGATGCTACATCATATAATTCTGATTTTGACAAAATTTATAAAAAAAATGTATACGCTTTGCAAAATAATAAAAAAAAATATCAGCATTTTAATTATTTTCAAACATTTCAGAATAAACTTATAATAAGTGGAAATGTAGGTCCAATTGTTAAAAATACTTATCGTCCTCAAATTGAAGAAATTAATGCTGGTAATCTTGCACATTTATTAGAACGACAAAATCAAAAATATGCCATTAAACAAATAGACAAATGGTTAATAAATACTATCACCGTCACAAATAAGTATAATTATAGTATAACAAAATTATCTTACTGGGAAAATCTATATGCTAATTGGGGAGCAATGTATAATGCTGAATTAGATATTGCAACAGAGGAGTTTAGTCCTTACAATTGTCGGAAATTAATCACCATTATGTTATCAATTAATGATAAGTATCATGATGGCTTTGCTCTGTATAAAAAGATAATGGAATTATCGTGGCCAGAAGTATTACAATTACCTATAACAACGACTGAACTGCATGTATCCACGTTAAAAAAAACAATATTAAAAATCAAAAGTGAATTAATCTCTTCTGGAATGGTGCTTCTGAGAAGAGTTGGACTGTATAATTACGGTAAGAAATTATATAGGAAAACTTTATATCAATGACTAAGAATAATATTAAAGATTTTGTTAGTGTAATTTTACCCGTTTATAACGGAGATGAGCATTTAACCGAATGTATTGAAAGTGTATTGTCTCAAACTTATGACAATTTTGAATTCATAATTGTTGATGATGCTTCTACTGATGATACACCACAGATTTTAAAAGAATTTGCTATGAGAGATAATCGGATAAAAGTTATTACACATGCAGTAAATCAAAAACAAACTGCTGCTGCTAACACCGCTTGTCAAAATGCCAGGGGTAAATATATAGCAAGAATGGATGCAGATGATATCGCTCTTCCCTATCGTTTCAAAGAACAAGTTGAATTTATGGAAAAGAATCCCGATATCGGTATTCTAGGCTCTTGGATTCACATTATCGACAATAATGGAAAGATCCATGAAATTATGAAGACGAACATATCTCAAGGATCTCTAGGTTGGAGTTTAATATTTGATGTTAGTTTTATTTCTTCTTCAGTAATGATGAGAAAGGATATTATTGAACAAGTTGGATTCTATCAAACACACCAGGCTGAAGATTATGATCTTTGGTCACGGGTCAATACTATTGCTAGTGTGGCTAACTTACCTAAAGTTCTACAACAGGTTCGTGTATGGAGTGGACAAGTTTCGCATACTGTACCCCGAGAAACCCGT